>JANMIB010000103.1:0-3743 GCA_031375605.1 Allobosea sp.
TTCGCCGTCGCGGGTTTGGCCGCCCAGTTCCAGAAAGCGGCGCATGGCGTGGCGGGCCGGGTCGCTGAACAACAGGGTCTGGAACAGCGCGGATTCGCTTTCGCAGCCTTCCGCGATCGGCAGCCGGGCATTGTCCACGGACTGCTTGGCCAGCCGCACCGCGTCCGCCGGGAAGCTGGCGATGCGGCGGGCCAGCGCGTTCACATGGGCGTCGATCTCGCCAGCCGGCAGCGCGCGGTTGAGCCAGCCCCAGCGTTCGGCGGTTTCAGCATTTACGTCGATGCCGCCCAGGATGATCTCCATGGCGCGCGCCCGGCCCACCAGGCGCGGCAGATTCTGGGTGCCGGTGCCGCCGGGCAGAATGCCGATGGGCACCTCCATCTGGTTGATGACGGTTTTGCCCAGAACGCCAAAACGCATGTCGAAGTTCATCGACAATTCGGCGCCGCCGCCGCCCACCCGGCCTTCGATCTGGGCGATGGTGACCTTGTCCATGGTGCGGAAGCGGTGACACATGGCGTGATAGGCATTTGCATCGTCGGTGGGCGGTTCTGGCGCATCGGCCATGGCGATCAGGGCGGCCACATCGAAATGCGCCAGAAAGAAATCCGGGTCCGCACTTTTCAGCACGAACACCAGCGCCGACGGATCAGCCTCCAGTGCTTCCGCCAGCCGGGCCAGTTCCCCGAACAGGGCCATGGTGATCAGGTTGATCGGCGGATTGTTGATGACCGCGGTGACCAACGGGCCGTCCTGTTGCACGTTGAGGAGGGTGTAGCCGTCATATGCCATGGTCATTCTCCGCGTTTGGCTGTGCGGCAGCTTAGCGTAACTGCGGTCGCCGGCATATGCACCCGGCGCAAAGGGCTGCACCCCGTGTTGACCCCAATCCCCTTTGCCGCTAAAGGCGCGCATCCCTGAATGGCGGCAACGCTGGGCGGGGGATACGACAGACGGCACCGTGCGTGAACAAGCCTTCCGATTTCGGGGGGCCTTTTCGCGCTTATGTGATGGGTTCCATCAACGGGGCAGGTCTGGAGTAGGCGTTTGGCCATGGTGGCCATTTGCCGAAGCGAGAAGAGAGACGATGCCAACGATCAACCAGTTGATCCGCAAGGGTCGCACGCCGCAAAAGGCGCGCAACAAGGTGCCGGCCATGGAGGCCAACCCGCAGAAGCGTGGTGTTTGCACCCGTGTTTATACCACCACCCCGAAGAAGCCGAACTCGGCGCTCCGCAAGGTGGCCAAGATCCGTCTGACCAATGGCTTTGAAGTCATCGGTTACATCCCGGGTGAAGGCCACAACCTGCAGGAACACTCGGTCGTGCTGATTCGCGGCGGCCGCGTGAAGGATCTTCCCGGCGTGCGCTATCACATCGTTCGCGGTGTGCTCGACACGCAGGGTGTGAAGAACCGCAAGCAGAGCCGTTCGAAGTACGGCGCGAAGCGTCCGAAGTAAGGGGGATATAGATCATGTCACGTCGTCGTCGCCCCGAAAAGCGCGTTATCCTGCCGGATCCCAAGTTCGGCGATCAGGTGCTTTCCAAATTCATGAACCTCGTCATGCTCCAGGGCAAGAAGTCGGTCGCTGAAAAGATCGTCTATTCCGCGCTGGAAGTGATCGAGACCAAAGCCCGCCGCGAACCGCTGGGCGTTTTCCACGATGCGCTCGCCAACGTGCGCCCGGGTATCGAAGTGCGCAGCCGCCGCGTTGGTGGTGCCACCTACCAGGTGCCGGTGGAAGTGCGTCCGGAACGTGGCCAGGCCCTGGCCATCCGCTGGATCATCTCGGCCGCCCGCAAGCGCGCAGAACACACGATGGCGGCCCGCCTGTCAGCTGAGCTGATGGACGCCGCTTCGAACCGTGGTTCGGCCGTGAAGAAGCGTGAAGACACGCACCGGATGGCCGAAGCCAACCGCGCCTTCTCGCACTACCGCTGGTAATCCCTTTGGGGCCGGTACCGTTTGCGGTGCCGGCCTCAAATCCTGTTTTCCCAAGACCGAGGCCCCTTTCCCATGCCCCGCACTCATCCACTCGAGCGTTATCGCAACATCGGCATCATGGCCCACATCGATGCCGGCAAGACGACCACGACCGAGCGCATCCTGTATTACACCGGCAAGTCCTACAAGATTGGCGAAGTGCATGAAGGCACCGCCACCATGGACTGGATGGAGCAGGAGCAAGAGCGCGGCATCACCATCACCAGCGCTGCGACCACCTGCTTGTGGTCGGCTGATGAAGGCAACGGCCCCGAGCACCGCATCAACATCATCGACACCCCCGGGCACGTCGATTTCACCATCGAAGTGGAACGCAGCCTGCGCGTGCTCGATGGTGCCGTGGCCTGCTTTGACGGCGTGGCCGGCGTTGAGCCGCAGTCCGAAACCGTGTGGCGCCAGGCCGACAAGTACAAAGTGCCGCGCATGTGCTTCGTCAACAAGCTCGACCGCACAGGTGCCAACTTCAATCGCTGCGTGCAGATGATCAAGGATCGCCTTGGCGCGCGTCCGGCGGTGCTGTATCTGCCGATTGGCCTCGAGAGCGATTTCATCGGTTTGGTCGATCTCGTGCAGAACCGCGCCATCGTCTGGCTCGAAGAAAGCCTGGGCGCCAAGTTCGAATACAAGGACATTCCGGCTGACATGGCCGACGCCGCTGCAACTGCCCGTTCCGAGCTGATCGAGATGGCCGTGGAGCAGGACGACGACATCATGGAGGCCTATCTGGAAGGCAACGAGCCCGATGTCGCCACGCTGAAGCGGCTGATCCGCAAGGGCACGCTCAACTTTGATTTCGTGCCGGTGCTGTGCGGTTCGGCGTTCAAGAACAAGGGCGTGCAGCCGCTGCTCGATGCCGTGGTCGATTATCTGCCAAGCCCGCTCGACATTCCGCCGATGCACGGGATCAACCTGAAAGATCAGGACGAAATTCGCGAAGCGTCGGATGATGCGCCGTTCTCCGCGCTGGCGTTCAAGATCATGACCGATCCGTTCGTTGGAACGCTGACCTTTGCCCGTATCTATTCGGGCAAGATGGAGGCGGCATCCACCGTGCTGAACAGCGTGAAGGACAAGCGCGAGAAGATTGGCCGCATGCTGCTGATGCACGCCAACAACCGTGAAGACATCAAGGAAGCCTTTGCCGGCGACATCATCGCGCTGGTTGGCCTGAAGGATGTGACCACGGGTGATACGCTGTGTGCGCCGCTCAAGCCGATCATCCTGGAGCGCATGGAGTTCCCCGAGCCCGTGATCGAAGTCGCCGTGGAGCCCAAGACCAAGGCCGACCAGGAAAAGATGGGCATCGCGCTCAACCGCCTGGCGCAGGAAGATCCGTCGTTCCGCGTGTCGTCGGACAATGAAAGCGGCCAGACCATCATCAAGGGCATGGGCGAACTTCACCTGGAAATCCTAGTGGATCGCATGCGCCGCGAATTCAAGGTGGAAGCCAACGTCGGCGCGCCGCAGGTGGCCTATCGCGAGTCGCTGGCCCGCAAGGTGGACGTGGATTACACCCACAAGAAACAGTCTGGCGGCTCCGGCCAGTTCGGGCGGATCAAGTTCACTGTCGAACCCGGCGAGCGCGGTTCGGGTGTCATCTTCAAGGATGAGGTCAAGGGCGGCAACGTGCCCAAGGAATATATCCCGGCCGTCGAAAAGGGTATCCGCGAAGTTGCTTCGTCGGGCCACCTGATCGGCTTCCCGCTGATCGACTTCACGGCCACGCTGTATGACGGCGC
>JANMIB010000120.1:0-22120 GCA_031375605.1 Allobosea sp.
GCGCTTCTCGAACGGCTGGGGCAATGAACGATGTATAGCATCAATCTGTCACCGATGGTTCCGCTCTGGCTGCTGGCCGCACTGGCCGTTGTCGTTGTGCTTGCGGCCATTGCGGCGGTGTATTTCCAGCGTGGGCGCGGCGTGCTGCGCGCGGTGGCGCTGCTGGCGGTGCTCGCCGCGTTGGCAGACCCTTCGCTGGTTCACGAGGAGCGCGAGCCGGTCAAGGATGTGGTGGCCATCGTCATCGACCGCTCTGGCTCCAACCGCCTTGCCGACCGCACCGAGCAGACCCAGCGTGCCCGCCTGGCGCTTGAACGGCAGCTGGCCAGCATCCCGCAAGTCGAGCCGCGCTTCGTCGAGGTGGGTGATGGCGATGGCGCGAACGATGGCACACGCCTGTTCGAGGCCTTGAACGCAACCCTCGCTGACGTGCCCGCCGAGAGGGTGGCGGGCGCGCTCTTCATCACAGATGGCATCGTCCATGACATGCCGGCGGCCGCGCAGGCGCTGGGCCTGAAAGCGCCCCTGCATGCGCTGATCACCGGGCGCGAGGGCGAGATTGACCGGCGCGTGACCCTGCTGGACAGTCCGCGCTTCGGCATCGTCGGCAAGAACGTCACGATCAAGCTCAGGATCGACGAAAAGAACGGCACAGGCACCAGCCGCATCATTGTGCGCCGCGATGGCGAGGTGCTGGTCGAGCGCAATGTCCGCACGGGCGATGCGCTCGAACTGTCGGTCCGGGTCGACCGTGGCGGGCCGAACCTGGTCGAGATCGAGGCAGATGCGCTGCCGAACGAGCTGACCACTGCCAACAACCGCGCGGTCGTGACCATTGAAGGAGTTCGCGACAAATTGCGCGTTCTGCTGGTCTCCGGCGAGCCGCATGCCGGCGAGCGCACATGGCGCAACCTGCTGAAGTCGGATGCCAACGTCGATCTGGTGCACTTCACCATCCTGCGCCCGCCTGAAAAACAGGACGGCACCCCCATCAACGAACTGTCGCTGATCGCCTTTCCGGTGCGCGACCTGTTCCAGACCAAGATCAAGGAATTCGATCTGATCATCTTTGATCGCTACGCCAACACCTCGATCCTGCCGCTGGTCTATTTCGAGAACATCGTGCGCTATGTCCGTGAGGGCGGCGCATTGCTGGTGGCGGCAGGGCCTGAATTTGCCGGCAACGGCACCTTGTCGCGCACACCCCTCGCCGCTGTCCTGCCAGCACAGCCCGATGGCCGCACCATCGAGGAAGCCTACCGCGCCCGCATCACTGATCGTGGCAAGCGCCACCCGGTCACGCGCGATCTGGCAGGCTCGGAGGTCGAGCCGCCACGCTGGGGCGAGTGGCTGAGGTTGATCTCTGCCCGCGCCAGCGAAGGCGACGTGGTGATGTCGGGGCCGGGCGACAAGCCGCTGCTGATCACCTCCCGAGAAGGCAAGGGCCGGGTCGGCCTGTTCCTCTCGGACCATGCCTGGCTCTGGGCGCGCGGCTACCGCGAAGGCGGCCCGCACATCGACCTCCTGCGCCGCCTGAGCCACTGGCTCATGAAAGAGCCAAGCCTTGAGGAAGAAGCCTTGCGTGCCACCACCCGTGGCCGCACCGTCGAAGTCGAGCGGCAGACGCTTGGCGACAATCCCGGTGCCGTCACCATCACGTCCCCTTCCGGGGCCGCGCGCTCGCTGCCGCTGGCATCTGAGAAACCCGGCCTTTTCGCGGCACGTCTTCAGGCCACGGAACTGGGCCTGCACAAACTGCAATCAGACCAGCTTGTCGCCTTTGTCAGCGTCGGCAGCGACAATCCACGTGAATTTGTCGAAGTGCTCAGTGATCCGGCGCGCCTGCGCCCGGTGGCTGAAAGCCTTGGCGGCTCCACCAGGAGGATCGGGCGCGAAACCGGCTCCGATGTGGATCTGCCGCGTATCGTCCCGGTTCGGGCGGGATCACGGCTGGCTGGCGGAGACTGGATCGGATTGCGCATCACCGATTCTGGCATCGTGCGCGGCGTGTCGCTGATGCCGGTCTTTCTCGGGCTCGGGGGTCTCGCACTGCTGCTCGGCGCGCTGGTCGCAGGCTGGCTCGGCGAAGGCGGCAGACGCAGCTGGCGCCGCAAGGCGGGCTGATGATGGTGTTGCGGTTACGGTCTGGCCCTGACCATGCCGCGCGCGCCAGCGAACGCTCCATCCACCAGTTCCACGGCCAGAAGTCGCCTCTGGTCGACCGGGCCGGGCAGCATGAGTTGGCCAACCGGAACGATGCCGAAGCCGAAGCGGGCATAATATGGTGCATCACCCACCAGAAGAACCAGCGTTTCGCCACCTGAGCGAGCACTGTCAAGCGCCTGCCGCACCAGTGCCGAGCCAAGACCGACGCCCTCAAAGGACGGATCAACCGTGAGCGGCCCCAGCATCAGCGCAGGCACCGCCCCCGCCATGACCTGTGATTGCCTGACAGAGCCCACGAGCAAAGTTCCGACCAGCGCGGAAAAGCAGAACCGCGATGTGCAGAACCGTGACGTATCTGCACCTTGCCCCTCTCGCAGCCGGAAAGCCGTGCGGGCATAGCGGCCAGGGCCGAAAGCGCGGTCATGCAGCCGCTCGATGGCAGCATCATCCAGCGGCGATTCAGGGCGAATTGTGAAGGCAAGAGCTGTCATGATTGGTTTTGGGCGTTATCATGGGGCAGACCTTCCGTCCATGAGTGGCTTGTGTTCATGCACACCATCACCAGAACGGGCCGGGAACCTCATCGGCCAGCACCTCGGCCAGACGCGCCCGCGTGGCATGTGTCGTATCAGCTGGCAGGTCATCAAAAGCAAAGAACCGCGCAGCCCGGATTTCCCGCGTCGGCTGTGGCGGACCAGCCCAAGCGAAATCCCTCACCACGAAAGCCACGACATGATCGCGATGAGCCATGGCCCGGTTGAGGAAGACGCCATGCAAAAGCGCAGGGCCTGTCAGCTCGACACCCGCCTCCTCGCGCAACTCCTTGGCCAGCGCATCAAGCATGGTTTCGCCAATCTCGACGCCACCACCGGGCAAATGCCAGCCCGGCGTGTAGGTGTGCTCAACCAGCAGAACGCGCTCCTCGCCATCCAGAACGATGGCGCGGACACCCATTGTCATGGCCCGCGTCAGCAGGAACCAGCGGTGCAGCAGCCATTGCAGGATACGGTTCTGCAAAAGTCCGTCCGGTTTTCCGACATTCATGTCATGCGTTTTTCGCATATCAAATTCATAATTCAGTCATCGCATGCCTTTATTGCACCACAAACACGAACTACCCAACCCCATCAAGCGAATGGCAAGGGCCGATCGCTGACCACAAGGACCAAGAAGATGTTTCTCGCTACGCTGATTTCGTTGTTCACTGCGCCCAAGGCATATGTGTGGCAGCCAGCCCTCACGTTGAAGGATCCGCAGATCGTTTCGCAGCTCATCCCGCATTGCGGCGGCTGACGGCACCATTCCAGACTTGACGTTACACGTCTTGCAGGCCAAGCCCCGGAGCAGTCCGGGGCTTTTGTTTTGGCATTCACGCTCGCTCACCTGTCCGACCCTCACCTGAACCCGCTGCCGCGGATCAGCCCGCGCCAGCTCATCGGCAAGCGCGCGCTGGGCTATGCCAACTGGGTCCGCTCCCGCCGCCATGTGCATGACATGGCGCTTCTGGGCCGCCTCGTGGATGATGTCCTGGCGCAAGCGCCTGATCACGTCGCCTGCACCGGGGATGTCACCCATATCGGACTGCCTGCGGAATTCGCAACAGCCGTTTCCTTTCTGGGCCGCTTCGGCCCGCGTGACCATGTCAGTTTCGTGCCCGGTAACCATGATGCCTACTTGCCGTCCAGTCTTGCGGCGCTCGGTGAGACGATGGCACCCTGGTGCCGCAGTGATGATGGAGCGGCAGGCTATCCCTGGCTCAAGGTGCGCGGAGGCGTGGCGCTCATCGGCCTCTCCTCGGCCCTGCCGACCGGCCCTTTCATGGCCTGGGGCCGGTTGGGGCGCGAGCAGATCGACAAAGCCGACATGCTGCTGCGCTATGCGGCAAGGCGCGGCCTCAAACGCGTGGTGCTGATCCATCACCCGCCGCATGTGGGCGGGGCGAAAGCAGGCCGCGAACTGAAGGATGCCAGCGCCTTTGAAGCGATGGTTGCAGCCGCCGGTGCCGAACTGGTCATCCACGGCCACAACCACAGGACTTCTCTGGCCTGGCTGGAAGGCCCCTCAGCCAAGACACCTGCCCTTACGCCCGTTCTCGGCGTGGCCTCCTGCTCGATGGGCACCAGGGCGCATGGCGAAAAGGCGGCCTGGCACCTGATCCACATCCCGGACGATGGCCCGATCAGGGTGGAAAAGCGCGGCCTCACGCCAGCGGGCGTGATCGGGCTGCTGGGTGAGACGGTGCTCGACAAGGCTTAGATACAGCGCCCGCCATCGACCTCCAGCACCGCGCCCGTTACCATCGCAGCCTCGTCGGAACACACAAACAAGCAGGCATTGGCGATGTCCTGCGGCGTTGACAGCCGCCCGAGCGGGATGGACGCACGGAACTGTGCCCGCTTCTCGGGCGTGTCTTCACCCATGAACGTTGCCAGAAGCGGCGTTTCGCCAGCCACCGGCGCAATGGCCACAACCCTGATCTTGTCGGGAGCAAGCTCGACTGCAAGCGATTTCGACATCAGGTTCACCGCCCCTTTGGAGGCGTTGTACCAGGTCAGCCCCGGCCGTGGTCTGATACCGGCGGTCGAACCGATATTGCAGATGACGCCGCCACCACGTGCGCGAAAATGCGGCACCACAGCCTGCGTCGTCAGGAAGATCGACTTCACGTTGACGGCAAAAACCCGGTCGAATTCCTCCTCTGTGACCTCCATCAAGGGCCGGTTGCGGTGGCTGATGCCGGCATTATTGACGATGATCTCAAGGTCGCCAAAGCGCTTGACCGTGGCCGCCACCATGCGCGCCACGTCTTTTGGCTTGGAAACATCAGCCCTGATGGCAAAGGCCCGGCGGCCGATCCCCTTGGCAACCGCCTTGGCCTTGTCCAGATCAAGATCGACCACGGCGACCCTTGCGCCTTCCCGTGCAAAGGTTTCGGCAATGCCCTGGCCAAAGCCTTGGCCCCCACCCGTGATCAGCGCCACCTTGTTCTTCAGCCGCATGAGACGTTTCCTCTTTTTTGTCAGGTCCAAAGCCGATCATCCAGCCCGAACGCCGCAGGATCAAGCGCGACTTTTGCAAGGCCACGTTCGGCAGGATCAGGGCCGGTGACGATTGCGAGCGGCACGTCGCGCATCAATGCCTCCATCGGCGGCTTGTGCGAGAAGGCTTCGCGCATCTCCGCCACATCGAAATGGGGCAACAGTTTCGGCGCGACGCCGCCGGCGATGAACACGCCACCCGTCGCCTTGTAGGCCAGCGCCAGATCGCCAGCGACACGGGCGAGCAGGCGGCCAAACAGGCGGATCGCTGCCAGCGCAATAGCATCCCCGGCCTCTGCCCGCACGCTGACCATGGAGCCGTCGGCGCACAATGCCGCCGCGCCCGCCTTCGCCCTCAGCGCCGTATCGAGCCGCGCCAGCCCCGCGCCGGACAGCACGCTTTCGATGGTGACGCGACCATCCATCAACGCGATCAGCGGCCAGAGCGCGAACTCGTCTGCCGTGACAGGTCCAAGCTCCATGTGTCCGGCCTCCGTCGGCACAACCGTGTGGCGGCCTTCACGGCCGACCAGCGCAGCCGCGCCGAAGCCGGTTCCCGGCCCGAGGATGAGCCGCGCCCCGTCGCCGGGTGTTCCTTTGCACACGGGCGTGAGATCCGCCGCGCCAAGCACCGACAAACAGGTCGCCAGCGCCTCGAAATCGTTCAGCAGCAACCCCTGCTCGACACCCAGCGCCGCCATCAGCGATGGCCCGTCGAAGCTCCAGCCAGCATTGGTGAGTTCGGCGCCAAGGCCGAGGACAGGTCCGGCTACTGCCAGAATTGCAGAGCGCGGGCGGGTGTGCGCCTCAGCAATCACCCGCGCCAGCGCAGCCTCGCAACTCGGCTCGCTCTTGGTGGACAGCCGCCCGATCACGTGCGGCGCGTCACCCGGCACGTCAACCAGGGCAACACGGCAGTTGGTGCCCCCGATATCGGCAACGAGAAGCGGGTGTGGGAGTGTGGGCATGCAAACGTCTCTGCGTCATTCTCGGGCAAGCGCAGCGCGACCCGAGAACCCCATCATCGGCGGCGGGGTGGTCGGGTCAAGCCCGACCATGACGACGAGGCTCTCAAGGCTTCTTCGGTGCCATGGGCTCTGGCCGCTTCGGGTCTTTGGTGAAGCCCTTGAGCACATGGTCCGGCGATGAGGTGTTGTGCTGCGAGTGGGTCAGCCTCCCCATCCAGACATCGGTGCCCTGCGCGCGCTGGAAATCGAGGATGTGCTCCTCGCGCCAGCGCTTGGCACCCGGCTCACGCACCGCGACACGCGACACGTCATTGTTGAAATCGGTGACATACATCGAGCGCAGTGCCGCGAATGCCTTGCCGCCTGTCACCGGCTTGTCGAGCACGGCATCAAGGATCATGCGGTTCTCGTCGACGCTTTCCAGCTTGAGCGAACCGGAATTGCCATCCTTGAATGTCATCCTGAATTCGAGCGTCTTCGGGTCGAACTCGATTTCGCTGATGTTCACCACCGGGCGACCTTCCGTCTCCACGGGGCCGAACAGGAAGGACGATCCATAAGCACTTGAACTCAGATGCGCGGGCGGCATCGGGCGGGCGCGCCAGTAGCCATCCTGCGGATAGACCACCAGCACCTCATGTGACTTGTCCTTGCCGAGTTTCCACAGCTGCACGAGGTGAAGCCCCTTCTCGACCCGGTCACCGACGCGGAAGGTCGTGTCGGCAGGGCGCCAGAAAGTCGGGAAGGTGTAGCCCACCAGCCAGTATTCGATGCTCTCGTAAAACGTGACCCGCCGCGGTGGTACCGGTGCGGCAAACGACGGATCGCCGGTCATGTCGCAGGCCGTCCAGTCAGCCTCCCAGTTGTCCTTGACCAACCCGCCGATATAGGGCGGATGCGCAGCCTCGATGCGGAAGCGGCGAACCTCCGGCGAGGTCGCCTTGATGGTGATGTTGTCCTTTTCGGCGCAGAGTACCGGCTCGGACTCATTGGTGATCGTCACCGGCACGGCATCGAGCGAGGCCGCGAAGGCTGAGGCGCTGAAGGCGATGGCAGCGAGCGTGGTGGTGATGCGGAGCATGGGTTGAGACCTTGGTTTGCGCGCGAACTGGAGCTCATGGTTCGACGGGCTCACCATGAGGATTGTTGTTGCCCGAACCCACGGATCCTCATCCTGAGCCCGTCGAAGGATGACATCGCAAGCATACTACTTCTGCACCACCGCATAGACATCGCCCGAATTCGCATCGTGCGGCAGCGCCTGGATGTGCAAAATCATTTCGTCCGCGCTAACCGGCCTGTCAAACTCGAAACTCTGGCTTTCGCCGAGGGCAATGTTGAAACGGTAATCACCCAAATCCTGCAGACATTCAATGCAGGCATAGGCGACATCGCGCTGGATGGTGGTGAACTCGAAGGACAGCGCTGCAACGGGCGCTGACAGCCCTTCCAGAACCGCAAGCTCGAAACCCTCGACATCGACCTTGACGAAGGCAGGCATGCCATGGTCGGCGATCAACCCGTCAAGTGTCACGCAAGGTACCGTGACCGATTGGTCCCAGACCTGTGTTTCCCAGCCATCGGCGCCAGCGGCAGCCTTGACGAAATCATCAGAGGCGGTCGACACGGTCGGGTTGGCGGAGTTGATCTTCAGCACCACCTCGCCGCCAGTCTTGCCACATGCGGCCTGAACGAGCGTGACCATCTTGTCGCGGCCATGGATGATCTGGATGGCCCTCGCACAGCCCGGCTGCGGCTCCAGCGCCACCACCTTCGCGCCAAGGCGGCGGAAGGACGAGATGCGATCCCCCACATGGCTGCCGATGTCGAAAGCCAGATCACCCGGCTTGATGAAGCGGGCATACATCGCATCCATGGCGGGCTGGAGGCTCTTGTCGCCATGATAGACCCTGAGCGAGCGGTGCAGCGATTTCGCCGTCCCTTTCGGCAGCGTGGAAGGCTTCAGTGCTGCGCTCATGCGCGTGATGCCTTCAGCACGGCTTCGACCTCTGGCGGGGCGCTGACATCCTCGGGGATGGCGCAAAGTCCGGTCCGCTGGAACCAGCGGCCAAGCGCGGGCGAGGCGGTGATCACCGCAAACGGCACCGCCAGCACATAGCCAGCCAGAAGCGGCATGCCCCACCACATCACATGCGGCGACAGAACCCACAGCGCGCCGATGACATAGATGCCGAACAGCAGGTGTGGCCACAACCCGGCCAATGCCGTCATCACCGAGAGTGATTGCGCATCACGAGACTGGCCGTTCCAGCCAATCTTCGATTTGCCAAACACCAGCCCGATCATGAAGATCGTTGTTCGGAAGGTCGAGACCGCGCCTTGCAGGAACGAGAACACAAGTTCGATTGCGGCGGAGGCGAGGAACTTCGACGTTCCGCCCCAGCGCGCCGTGCCACCCTTGGTCATCAGAATGTCAGCCGCGCCGGCGAACTTGGGCGACAGGTACATCACGAAGAACAGCACATAAAGGAAGGCTGCCAGGCCGGACGGATAGAAGGCCAGCCCCTTGTCCTCGATCACCTTGAACGGCAAAAGCGCGATCATCAGCGTCCAGGCTGGCAAGCCCACGAACATCAGGATGGCCCAGACCAGCTGGAAACGGCTCATCAGCTTGAGACCGGGAATATCCATCAGCTTCACGTATTGCAGGTTGCCAAGGCACCAGCGCAGATCGCGCTTGGCAAATTCCAGCATGGTTGGCGGGTTCTCCTCCCACGAGCCGCACTCTTCGGGGTGGACGCGGACCTCATAGCCGGCACGCCGCATCAAGGTCGCCTCGACCTGGTCATGGCTCATGACGTGGCCGCCAAGCGGTGCGCCGCCCGGCAAGATCGGCAGGTGGCAGGAATCGCGGAAGGGCGCGATGCGGACGAAGGCGTTATGCCCCCAGAACGGGCCGCAATCGCCCACCCACCAGGCCTGGCCCATGGTGTAGGAACGCATGCCCTGCCGCATGCCGAACTGGAAGATGCGGGCAAAAGCACTCTGCGACGGCATGCCGACCACGAGGCTTTGCAGGATGCCGAGCTTGGGATGCGCCTGCATCATGCGGGTGTAGGCGATGATGGTTTCGCCCGACATCAGGCTGTCGGCATCAAGCGGCAGCATGAGTTCATAACGGTCGCCCCAACGCTCGCAGAACTCGCGCACATTGCCGGCCTTGTAGCCAGTGTTGTCGGTGCGGCGGCGATAGATCACGCGGGATGGATCACCGACCTCGCGCGCCCATTCGGCGGCCAGCAATTCTTCACGCGCGGCGACAGTCTCGTCATTGGTGTCTGACAGCAGGAAATAGTCATAGGCCGCGCCAAAGCCCGTGGCATCCACGCTTTCCTTGACGGTCTTGAGGCGAAAGATCGCCCGTCCGGGATCCTCGTTGCGCAATGTCATGAAAATCGCCGTGCGCAGGGTGACCGGATCATGCGAGTGCCCTGCGGCCGCGAAGGGCGCAACACGCTCGACGCCATCTTTCACGGCGTGCAGAAGCCACAGCCCGATCACCGCATTCCAGAAGCCGAGCACGGTCCAGGGCGCGCCGAAGCCAAACGCCACGAAGATGATCACGTCGATCAACGTCCAGCCCCCGGCAGCAAGCACGATCGACAGGCCCCACATCAGCGCGGCAAATGTCACGACGTTGAGCGCCAGAATGGTCAACCGTCGCCGTGTCATCATGGCGCGCGATTGCAGGCCCGCGGGTGTCAATCCATCGGCGCGCTCGGGCGCAGCCTTGATGTTTCCGCCTGATGCGAAGTCGTGAGGTTCGGGGCGCTGGTTCATCTTGTGCTCATGGAGGGTATGTGAGTGGACCTGATCCCAAGTCTGCCCCACATAGGGCAGACAAGCGCTCCGGACGAATCCCAAGATTATAATCATGACGACAGAGATTGCCCCCCGTCACATCAGAACCCGCGCTCTTTGGTATGCGGGCATGCGTGAATGCGCCCTGAATGACGAGATCGTCACGTTTCATGAGGGCCAGGTGCTGGTGCGCACGCTCTATAGCGGCATCAGCCGCGGCACCGAACGACTTGTTTTCGAGGGCCGCGTGCCAGCCTCCGAAAACGAGCGGATGAAGGGCCCGAACATGGCGGGCAGCTTCCCCTTCCCGGTCAAATACGGCTATTGCGCGGTCGGCGTGGTCGAGGCAGGCCCCGCCGGGTTGATTGGCCGGAATGTCTTCGCGCTGCACCCCCATCAGGCCCGTTTCGCCCTTCCCGCCGCGCAACTCACGCTGCTTCCGGACAGTTTGCCGCCGCGCCGCGCCGTGCTCGCCGCCAACATGGAAACCGCTCTGAATGCGCTTTGGGATGCTGGCGCAGGACCGGGCGACCGCATCGCAGTGGTTGGCGCTGGTGTTCTCGGACTTCTGGTGGCCAGCCTTGCCGCGAAGTTGCCGGGCGCAGATGTCACCATTGTCGACATAGACGCTTCACGCGCCACCCTTGCGGCATCGTTCGGATGCGCGTTCAGTGCCGATGGCGTTGGCACGGAGGATGCCGACATCGTCTTCCACACCTCCGCCAGCGCGGCGGGCCTGAACAAGGCTATTTCGCTCGCAGCCTTCGAGGGCACAATCGTCGAATTGAGCTGGCATGGCAGCGGCGAAACACCCGTCGCATTGGGCGGTGCCTTCCACTCGCGCCGCCTGAAATTGCTCTCGTCGCAGGTCGGTCACGTGTCCACGAGCCGCCGTGCGCGCTGGAATTATGCGCGCCGCATGGCCAAAGCGCTGGAACTGCTGGGCGACATCCGGCTTGATGCGCTGATCACCGATGACATCCCGTTTGCAGACGCCCCCACACGCCTGCCAGCCCTGTTCGCATCGGGGGCAAAAGGCCTGACAGCGGTTCTCAGTTATGAGACCGAGCAGCCATGATGACACCTTGGCGTCATTGCGAGCACAGCGAAGCAATCCAGAACGCCGGGCAAGAGGTCTGGATTGCTTCGCTGCGCTCGCAATGACGAGCAACTCATTCACAGTCCTCATCACAAGGAAACCTCAAATGTTCTCCGTCGAAGTCCGTGACCGCATCATGATCGCCCATTCACTGCCTCATCCGTTCTTCGGCCCTGCCCAGAACATGCACGGCGCGACCTTCGTGGTTGATGTCGCGTTCTTTCGCGAAAGCATGACCGCGCAGAATGTCGTGGTTGATATTGGCGCAGCACTCGATGTTCTCAACAAGACGCTGAAGCCGCTGAACTACCAGAACCTCGACGAATTGCCCCAGTTCAGGGGCATCCTCACCACCACGGAATTCCTCTGCAAGTATGTGTTCGATGCCGTTGCGAATGCAGCGAAAACCGGCGCGCTCGGCGAAGAGGGCAAGGGCCTGGCCAAGATCCGCGTCACTTTGCACGAAACCGATCTGGCCCGCGCCGCCTATGAAGGCTATCTCGCGTGAGGCAGGTGGCATTCGCCATTCCCGGCGATCTGGCCCGCCCGACGGGTGGTTATGCGTATGCGCGGCACGTGCTGAAATGGCTGCCTGAGTTCGGCGTCGAGCCTGTTCATGTCCGGTTGCCGGCCTCGTTTCCAGATCCGGACCAGGCTGATCTCAACCAAACCAGCCGTATCCTTCTGGCTCAGGATTGGCAGGCACCACTCCTGATCGACGGCCTTGCCTATGGCGCATTTCCCACCGGCATGGCGGCAGGGCTGGCGGGCCGCGTCATCGCGCTGTGCCATCATCCGCTCGCGCTGGAAACCGGCACGCCGCCGCAGCGTGCAGCGGAACTCAGACGGCTGGAAACAGCGGCCCTGGGCTATGCCAGCGCCGTCATCGTCACCAGCGTGGCAACCCGTGATCTTCTGATCGAGCAGTTTGATGTCGATCTTGCGAAACTGACGGTGGCCGAGCCGGGTGTGGAACCAGCACTGCGCGCGAGCGAGAGCACATTTGGCAGCCCGCTCCGGTTGCTGGCCGTGGGTTCGCTTGCACCACGCAAGGGCTACGACGTTCTGATCGAGGCGCTTTCCATGCTGGCCGGCCTGCCCTGGCAAATGACCATCATCGGCGCTGAAGACCCCTCGGGTGACCATGCTGCCGGGCTCAGATCACAGATCAGCGCAGGTGGACTGGAAAACCGCATCACCTTTCATGGCGCGATGTCCGATACCGAGTTGGACAGGCACTACCGCAACAGTGACATCTTCGTGATGGCCTCGCACTACGAGGGTTACGGCATGGTGCTGACAGAGGCGCTCGCGCGCGGCCTGCCCATTGTCACCACCTTGTCAGGGTCCGGTGCGGCGCAATTGCCCGATGCAGCCGCCCAGAAAGTTCCCGCGGGGGATGCAGCAGCCTTTGCTGGCGCGCTTGCCTACCTGATCGGGGACACAACCGCGCGACAGCGACACGCCGATGCCGCATGGGCTGCGGCTGCCCATTTGCCGCGCTGGCAGGACACGGCGCGGATCATTGCCGATGTGTGCAAAAGCGTGAAACCTTGAAGGATCAAGCAAGCATGAGCTTCTCACCTGAATGGCTGGCGTTGCGGGAGCCTGTCGATCACCGTTCGGTCAACGCCGACCTGGCAGCCCGTGTGTCACAATGGTTTGACGGGCCGGACCACATCTCGGTCATGGACCTTGGCTGCGGGGCGGGTTCCAATCTGCGCGGCACCTACAAGCTGTTCGGTGACAGCCAGCACTGGACGCTTGTGGACTATGATCCCGTGCTGCTGGCAAGCGCCCGCACCCGCCTGGCCGCCTGGGCGGATGAAGCCGAAGAGGCCGGCGAGGAACTTCTGCTGATCAAGGACGGCAAGCGGCTGATGGTCGATTTCCGCCGCGCCGATCTCAACTCTGATCTTGAGCGCGTGCTCAACTGGCGGCCCGATCTCGTCACGGCGGCAGCGTTGTTCGATCTGGTCTCGCCGGCTTGGATCACGCGCTTTGTCGGTGCATTGAAAGATCGCATGCTGCCGCTCTACACGGTGCTGACCTATGATGGCCGCGAAATCTGGCAACCCTCACACCCCGCCGATGCTGGCATGGTTGCGGCCTTCCACGCCCATCAGCACTCGGACAAGGGCTTTGGCCCCGCCGCAGGCCCCGATGCGGCAAAGGTCATGGCGGATGCGTGTCGGCAGGCAGGATATATCGCGGAAACCGCCGACAGCCCGTGGGTCATGACCAGCACCGAAGGCGCACTCGTGAAGGCCCTGACCGGAGGCATCGCAAGTGCCGTTCGCGAAACCGGCAAGATGCAGGAGGCCGAGATCACAAGCTGGCTCGCCGCAAAATCAGCCGCGCAGCAGGGGCTGGTCGGCCATCTCGACCTGTTTGCACGACCAAGTTGAGCGGTTGAAGTCATTGCAAGCGCAGTGAAGCAATCCAGACTTTGCGCGCCGCGATGGTGGATTGCTTCGCCATGCTCGCAATGACGGATGCGCGCTCTCAGGCCTTCTTCGGCAACATCCGCCGCAGCACACCATCCTTGCGGATGAAATGGTGAAACAGCGATGCGCCGATATGCGCGGCAAGAAGGCCGGCCAGCGCAAAGCCCAGCACCTTGTGCGCAAAGAACGCCTGCGCTGCTGCCGCCTGATCTGGAGAGACAATGCCTGGCAGGGAAAACAGACCGAACACAGTCAGCGAGGGATAAAGCGAAATCCCCACCCAGCCACTCAGCACCTTGGCGAACAGCACGATGTAAATCGCCCAATGAGTAAAATGCGCGATGGCCTTCTGCCAGCCTGGCAAGGTCGGCTCGTCAGGCGGCGCGCCTTTGACCAGGCGGTAGCCCAGACGCGCGATGAGGAGAAACAGCAGGATGAAACCTGCAAGCTTGTGCGAGGAATAAAGAAAATCCGTCGTGCCGTCCCAGATATTGCGCGCACCACGGTCAGCCATGATCACGCCAACGGGAATCATGCTGAACACGAAGGCAACCGTGATCCAGTGGAACATGCGGGCAGTTGGCGTGTAAACAGCGGCAGGTGTCTGGCTTCTCATCGCATCGCTCTTTCAAATGGGCTGCAAATGGGCTGCAAACAGGCTTGTGGTCGGCACAACGGCACAAACCTTAACGGAAGATGCATTAACGTTCATGTAGGGTTCAAGCGCCAGAGGTTTTATGTGCATCTGCCTGAAGAACCTCAGCGTATTTGTACGTACGCTGGAGTCGACAGGTGGGACAAACGCCGTTTTCGACTGCGCAAGTCCGGGCACATGCCCAGCCTGAAATTTTGGAAGAATGGTGCTTTGATGAGCGTTAAGAAGCGTTCCGTGCTCGGTCTTGATCGCGGACATGACTTGCTGGCTGTTGATCGTGCGATTTCCGAGTTGCGTGCAGGCAGGCCCCTGCTCCTTACAGGCGGGGAAGGTTCTGCCATCGCGGTGTCAGCCGAGCTGCTTGATGCATCCTTCGTTGAATCCCTCAACACCTTTGCAGCTGGCAGCGCGCGTCTCGCCTTGCCTCCAGCCCGCCTGCGCCGCCTTGGTTCTGCTGGTCGCAAGATCCCCGGCGTGGTGGCCCTGCCAACCATCGACATGGCCCGCATCGAGCAACTCGTGCTGAAGGTCGACGGCAAGCTCGATGCGCCGATTGCGCTGGCAACCGCCATCGACATCAGCGCACTGGAACTGGCTGCGCTTTCCCTGATCATCCCGGCACTCGTGATCGTTCCGGTCGAACTGGCCGCAGTCGCGGACGAGCCGCTGGTGCGCGTCGAGATCACCGCCATCAACAGCTTCCGCAAGACCCAGGTCGAGGAACTCAGCATCGTGGGCCGCGCGCCCGTTCCGCTGGAAGACGCGCCACAGACCGAGTTCGTGATCTTTCGCGGCGGCGAAGGCCTGCGCGATCAGGTTGCCATCATCGTGGGCCAGCTCAACTATGAAGAACCGATCAATGTGCGCATGCATTCGGCCTGCCTGACCGGCGATCTGTTCGGCTCGCTGAAATGCGATTGCGGCGACCAGTTGCGTGAAACCGTGCGCTGGATGGCCGAAAATGGCGGCGGAATCCTGCTCTATCTCGATCAGGAAGGGCGCGGCAACGGCCTCTCCAACAAAATGCGTGCCTATCGCCTGCAGAGTGAAGGCTGGGACACATACGATGCCGATGAGGTGCTTGGCTTCGATCTCGACCAGCGCCGCTTCGACTTCGCCGCAGAGATGCTCAAGCAGCTTGGCGTGAAGCGTGTGGTGGCAATGACCAACAACCCGATCAAAATCGGGGCGATCAAGCATGCCGGTCTTGAGGTTCAGGCCAGTCGGCGTGTTCTGGGCCGCCCCAACAAGCACAATGTCCAGTATCTCGAATCCAAGCGGGACCGCGCCGGCCACTACATCGACATGGATGTGCTGATGGCGCGTGCCGCACCGAGCGACTGAAAAGTTCTGAAAACCTGATAATTGTGGGAAGCTGATGCGCCCAGATCATGTTTTCTGCTGTCAGATGAAACCATCTGGCAGCAGAAAACATGATCGTTCATAAAAAATCCAGAGCATGCTTGTTGCGAAAACCGGGTCCACTTTTCGCAACATGCTCTCATGATGGCGTGTCTGCTTTTCTGTTTATGATCTCGCCATGCAGGACACGCGCCGCAAAATGCCTGATGATGATGGGTTGGCACAGCGCAGCCATGGCTCACCCGCGTGGACCGTGGCCGAGACCTGGGCAACCCTTGCGATTGTCACGGTCTTCTGGGCTGCGCTCAACTGGGCCTGGCTGTTGGGCGCGCTCACGATTCCCTGGGACGCCAAGGCACATTTCCAGCCGCAATTGCAGTTTCTGGCCTCATCATTCGCAAAAGGTGATGTGCCGTTCTGGAATCCGCACGTCTTTGCCGGTCATCCGCAGATTGCAGATCCTCAATCGCTGATCTTTTCTCCGCCCCACCTTGTTGCGGCGCTGCTGTTTCCCAAACCCGGTCCGCTAGTGGGTGACACTGTCGTTCTGGCAGCGCTGCTGGCCGGGGCGCTGGCGCTGGTCATGCTGTTCAAGGACCGCGACTGGGCCTCTGCCGGGGCTGTGACCGCAGCACTGGTGTTTGCCTTCGGGGCCGCTGCCTCGTGGCGCATCCAGCACATCGGCCAGGTGATGAGCCTGAGCTATTTTGCCATCACGCTCTGGCTGATGTCGCGTGCGCTTGGCAGGGGAAGCGCGCGCTACGGCTTGCTTGCCGGGTTTTTCGCCGGCTTGATGATCCTTGGCCGCGATCAGGTTGCGCTGATCGGCTGTTACACGCTGGCCGGGCTGGTGCTGGCAGCCTGGCTCCAGTCAGGTGCCATCAGCCGCGCGATCTGGCGCAGCCTCAAGCCCCTGTCCGTGATGGCGCTTGCAACCCTTGTCACGGCCGTGCTGCCCATCCTGTTCACGCTGATGCTGGCGGAGCAATCCAACCGCCCCGGCATTGATCTGGACGGCGCTGGAAAGGGCAGCCTGCACCCCGCTTCGCTGCTCACGCTGGTGGTCGCCAACCTGTTCGGCGCGGCAGGGCCGCTCGAAAACTTCTGGGGGCAGCCAAGCCCGGCATGGAATGCGTCTTTCGGCAATGTCGATCTGTACCTCGCCCGCAACATGAGCGTCGCCTATGTCGGCGCTTTGCCTTTGCTGGCCATCATCGGTGTCGGCATCGGACGCGGGCGGGCATGGGATCCGGCCATCCGCGCCATCAGCATCGCGGCTGCACTGGTTCTGCTTTACGCGTTGGGCCGCTACACACCGGTGTTCCAGTCCCTTTTCGCGGTCATGCCCGGCCTGTCGTTCTACAGGCGTCCCGCTGATGCGCTGTTCAATTTCGGCGCGCTTGCGGCCATCCTGGCGGGCTATTGCGTGCATCTCCTGGCCACGCAGGACATGCGCCCTGCGCGCCGCTGGCAGTGGCTGTGCGGTGGTGCTGTCCTGGCTGGCGCGTTTGCCGCGGCGATCACGCTGGCTTTGTTGCTCGGGCGCGGACAGGTGGCGCTGATCCCGGTCATCGCGGCGGCGATCCTGATGCTGCTGGCCGGCGTCATGCTCTGGTTCCTGCGCCGCGCCCATCTCAGCGCGCCGCTTGGTGCGGCCCTGTTGCTGGCAGCGGTCCTTGGCATCGACCTTGCCACGAGCAATGGCCCGAGCGAGTCGACCGGCCTGCCGACCGCACAATATGACGTGCTGCGCCCTGACAGCACCAACCCGACCATCGCGCTCCTGAAAAGCGAACTGGCCCGCACCGCAGCACCTGACAGGCGCGACCGCATTGAACTGCTGGGCATTGATTTTCACTGGCCTAACGCCTCGATGACCCACGGCCTTGATCACACACTGGGCTACAATCCGCTGCGGCTGGGTGATTATTCGCGGGCAACAGGCGCTGGCGATCACATTGCGCTGCCTGATCAGCGCAATTTCTCAGCCCTTTTTCCGGGCTACAGGTCAGTTCTCGCCGACATGCTGGGCCTGCGCTTCATCGCCAGCCGTGTGCCGCTCGAGGAGGTCGACAAGACCTTACAGTCGGGAACCTTCAGGCAGGTCGGACGCACGCCAGATGCCTACATCTATGAAAATCCCGGAGCGATGCCCCGCGCCATCGTGGTGCAGACCGCCATCTCCGCCAATGCGGAAACAATCCTGAACACGGGAATTTGGCCGAAGGATTTCGATCCAAGGCGCACTGTCATCCTGCCGGAACTGCCCGCCCCGACCACATGTGCGGTCCCGGCGCAAAGCACAGCCACATCGAGCGCCGTGATCAAAAGCTACCGCAACACCGAGATCACCATCGAGGTCACATCATCCGGTTGCGGCTATCTGGTGCTGAACGATGTCTGGCAGCGCTGGTGGAGCGCCGAGGTCAATGGCGAGACAGAAGCCGTGCTCAAGGCAAATGTTCTGTTCCGGGCGATCGCGATCCCGGCAGGCCGTTCAACGGTTGTTTTCAGCTTTGAACCCTTCACAGGGTTGGCCACAGACCTGGCACGCCGCACGCCCGCACCCGTAACCCGTTTCATGGCCGATGCAGTGGTCCAGATCGACAAGTGGCTGAGGCGGTAGGCGGGAGCGCTGACGAAAGACACCACCAGCATCCACGCTCGCTTATTCCGCAGCCCGGCCCTGAACCGACGCGACCAGCGGCTTGCGCGTTGCAGCTTGCCGGCGTGGGCGCAGCGAGACAGTCGATGTGGCCGACGCCTTGACTGCTGCACCTGCCGCAAGCAGGGCCTGCTCCGGCTGGGAAGGCGATGGTTTCGGCTTCACCTGCAGGAATTGATCCGCAACCTTCATGATTTCGGTGCGCAATTGCGCGCTTTCCGCTTCAAGACGGATTTGGGTGCGTTCGGTTTCACGGCGAAGGTCGCTGATCTCGCGTGTCATGTTGGCCCTGTCGGCGCGCGTCTGTGAAAGCGTGGATTGTGCCGTCTCAAGATCGGCCAGCAAGGCCTTGGTGCGCATGTCGTGCTCGCGGCGCGCGCTGGCCAGCGCCACATCAAGCCGTGCCTTGTCCGCAGACATGTCTCGCAGGAGGGCGGCAGTCTTGTCAGCCTCCTTGCGCAGGGCTGCGAACTTGGCATCCGCTGTCGCCTTCGCCCCGCGCTGCTCGCTGGCGATCTGCTCGCTGCGGGCAAGGGCGTCGTCGCTCGCCTTGAGCCGCTGCCGCAAGCTGTCACGCTCAGCGACGAGCGCAGCAACCTAGATGCCGCGCTGCTCGAAGGCCGAACGGGTGGTGGTGTGACCTGCAGTCTCGGCGTCCAGCGCGGCGTCCACCCTGGCAAGATTGTGCTGCAGCCCGGAGATTTCGGACGCGCGCCCTGCTGACAGCGTCTCGCTCTCGGCAAGCGCGATGCGCAGGCGATCCTTTTCCGCTTCAAGCGCCCAGTGCAAGGTTGTCAGCGTCGCCAGATTTTCGCTTGTCGTGGCAAGTTCCGCTGACAATTGCGCGCCGCGCGCAGTCGCCTGCTCCAGATCGCGCACCCTTGCAGCAAGCGTGGCGCTAAGATCGGCGCGCTCGATGCGCAGTCCGGCCACCTCCCTGTCACGTTCGATCAAGGCCTGCCCCCGCACGGCCAGATCAGAACGGGTCGAAGCATGGCCAGCCTCCTCTTGTGCGAGACGTTCCCTGGTCTGGGCCAGATCGGTCTCGGTTGCGGAGAGCCTGCCGCTGAGATCGGCAATGCTGATGTCCCTGACACCAAGTGTCGTCTTGAGTTCCGAAATGTGCATGTCGAGCAGGCCGACATTCTTCAGCGCACTGGTTTTTGTGCTCTGGCTGTCCTCGACACGGCGTTCGAGTTCGCGCTGGCGAACGGCGAATTCGGCCCGCAGATGGTCCCGCTCCGCAGAAATCTCATCGACCGAGAGCGGAAATGTCAGTTCGGCCCGCCTGCGTGCCAGCCTTTCTGCCCGGCGACTGATCGCAGGCAGCATGATCAGCCACAGAAAGGTCGCGATCAGAAAACCGAGCGCGGCAAGCATCACAGCTTCGATCAAGGGACATGACCTCAGGCGATTGAACGAAAGCCGCAGGAACAGGAAGCCTGTCTCGGGATGGCGGCATGCGGTCGGTTGTCATCGCCGGACACCCGGCACAGAACAGACCATGCCATGCAGCGAGGCTTCACGCCAGACTGCTGCTGGACAACACGGCCAGGATTAGAACGGATTCCAGGTCGATTTTGGCGTGAACTTGAGATAGCCGACATTGATGCCAAGCCGAGCGCCAACACCGCTGCGGATCGGCACCACCGTCACGCCATCGCCAGCGGTCAGCGCCGTGAAACCAAAACCAGCCACGAAATAGAGCGAGCCATCGACCCCGCCGAAGCGTTGGTATATCGCATCCGTCCTGGGCATGTTGTAGACCAGCATCATGGTGCGGGCGCCATCACCACCAAAATCGAAGCCAAGCGACGGCCCTTGCCAGAACACGCGTCGATCCCCGGCATTTCGCGTGTAGAGCGTTCCTTCACCAAAACGCAGACCCGCCACGAAGGCGCCCGAACCTTCCTGGCCCAGCACATATCCATTGGGTTCGCCCCACCGGCGCACGGCTTCCTCGATGGCGAGGGCAAGGCCGCGCGAGATGTTGCCGAAGAACTTGTGACCGGACCCGACCAGCTCTTCGGGCTTGAATGTGCTGTCATTTTGTTGCGCCAGCACAGCCGAAGGCGAAGCAGCCACCAGCAATGCCAGACAGGCAAGCGCCGGAAGACGCCATGTCAGCATCAGAGACGACATGATGAAACGGCGCATCGCCGTGAAACGAGTTGGCAACCTCATTTGCAACAAATCCTCCAGCCAGCACGCCTGTCAATGTTCCAGACACCTGCAAGATATACACATGCTGAGATCAGGGCGTTTCAACACGGTAAATCGAATCTTATAACAAAGGATCAACTGCGATGGCGGCCTTTGCAAGGCAGTGTATGGTTGTGGTGGCCCTCGGCTTTGCCGGGCTGGCCGCAGCGCGTGCATCTGCCATCATCCCCGGCATGCCGCCGATTCCAGCCCTACCTCAGACCGGCGAGCGCGTGGTCCTGCATGATCAGGCCGGCATAGCACTGCATGGGTTTGATCCGGTCGGGTATTTTGCGGCTGGCCGCGCCATGGGCGGGCTGGCCCAGTTCGAGCTTCTGCATGAAGGTGTTGTGTGGCGTTTTGCGAATGCGGCCAACAGGGAGGCATTTGTCGCCAGCCCCGACACCTATCATCCCTTGTTTGGCGGTCATGATCCCGTCGGCGCAGCACAGGGCCGGGCTGTCGAAAGCCGTCCCGAACATTTCCTGATTGTCGAGAACAGGCTGATGCTGTTCCGCACAAGGGAAAGCCGCAACGATCTCAAGGCCAATCCCGATCTGCTCGAAGCCGCACAAAGCCGCTGGCCAGCGATCGAGCGTCAACTGGCGCGCTGAACCGCATCCAGCACCGGACGGACCATATCGGCCCGCGCAACAGCGATGAAGGGCGGATTGTCGAAATCGGGACGCGAGCCATCATACAGCAAAGGCTCTCCATCAAAGCCGCAGACAGTGCCGCCCGCAGCCGACAAGACAGCATCGCCTGCCGCGATGTCCCAGGCCATTGTCCGGCCATGGCGCACAAGGATGTCAGCCCGCCCCTCGGCCAGCATGCCGAACTTGATGGCCGATGAAACCATCATCATCGAGGACACACCGCAATCCTTCAGCGCGGCATCGGTCCGCGGATCACCGTTGCGGCGGCTGATGATGGCCTTGTTGTCGGCTGCCCTCGGGCGGCTTTCGACATGCAGTGCTTCAGCCTGCCCTTCGACGATCAGGGCATTGTCGAGAGAAACCGCGAAACAGTGCTCGCCTGCAAACCAGGCCCGCTTCAGCGCCGGTGCAACGATGGCACCGGCAACCGCCCTGCCATGATGTATGGCGGCGAGGCAGACACAGAATTCGGGGCCGTGCTCCAGAAAATCATGGGTGCCATCGAGCGGGTCGAGCAACAAGAACGTGTCCCGCCCTTCAGCCGAATGATGCGCACTTTCCTCACTGACCAGCACGGCATCAAGCCCGATCCGGCCAAGCGCAGTCCGAACGGCGGCATCAGCGGCATGGTCGGCTTCCGACACCACTGAGCCATCATGCTTGCGGGACGTGGCTGTCACCCCGCACCAGAACAGCATCAATTCGCGCGCGCCGGCCAGCGAAGCCTCCAGAAGTTTCAGGGCAAGCTGGTCGCGCAGAAGGCCCAGACAAATGGCAGGGCAACTGGCGGGGTAGCTGGCGGGCATCAACGGCATGACTGGCAACGTACGACATCCTGCGCCGGGATGGCCAGACTGGCCACTTTGCAACCGCCCATACGGACGCGTAAACCCGGATCACTAAGATATAGTGATTCGTTGACGACTTGGGAGGGCCTGGTGATGACAGATGCGCCAGCTAACATCACGGCTGTAACCCTTGAGGGTCTAGATCTTGCCAGTCTGCTGTGCAGCCGTGTCTGCCATGACGTGATTAGCCCG
>JANMIB010000128.1:0-4100 GCA_031375605.1 Allobosea sp.
GCCAGCCCGAACCAGGTGAAGGCATATTGCAAATGGTTGTTGGGGATGCGCGCCACCAGTTCACCGATATCGACCCCGACAGGCGGTGTCAGCGCATCTGTGCTGCGCTCGGCCTCGACCATGAATGGCGCTGCCGACAGATTGAGCGCTGCAGCGATGCTGGCCGGATCACGCATATGAAAATCACGATTGGCCGGATTGGCAGCGGGCGTGAAACTGTTCGGCACCTCTGGCTTGCGCAGGATGCCGACGAGATCAGCCCGGCCCGTCGGAGCAGGGCTCATGGCGAACAGCGCCTCCGGGATGAATCCCCGGTTGACCAGCACGATGGCACCATTGTCCAGACGCACCGCCGTGACCAGATAGCGCCCGAAGCCGCCGAGCTTGCCCACGCCTTGCTGCGCCTCGGGCATGGCCACGCGCACGGTGGCTGACGCCTGGGGAAGCCAGGTGCCGGACAGCGCGACACGTGTGAGATCAGCCGCAGCAAGATCGAGCCTGGGCCATTGTTCAGGCGATGGAAGCACGGCTGGAGCGACCGATCTTTGCGCAGCGAGCCGCGACAGGAATGTGCTTTTTTCGGAGAGGCGCTGCAATTGCCACGCACCCAACCCGCACAGGATGATGATGCCCACCCCTGCCAGCACAGACAACAGCATCAGTGATCGTGGCCGTGCAGGCGCTGCCATGCTCATTTCTCCAGCCGTCCTTCACCAGCGTCACGCGCATATTGCAGCGAGACGGCGAGGCCCTTCATCGGCCTGAGCAAGCCAAGACACAAGATGATCGTGAGCGGCATCCAGATGGCCATGTGGACCCAGAACGGCGGCTCATAGGCCATTTCAACAGCCAGAACGCCGCCGACGATGGCAAAGCCCGCGATGAACATGATGATCACGGCGGGGCCATCAGCTGAATCAGCAAAACCAAGATCCAGCCCGCAGGCCGTGCACGAGGGGCGCAGCTTGAGATAGCCGTCAAACAGCTTGCCCTCGCCACAACGCGGGCAGCGACAGGCCAGACCTGTGGCAAAAGGCGATGGTGCTGTCATGAACGGTCTTTCACCTGCTTCTTGATAGAAGACGTGCGCACGTCACGCGTCATGTCTGATCTCAAATCCCCATACAGAATGGGGATGATCTGGTGCATTTGCCGGAATGTTCCGGCGCTGCGCCTTTCACCATGACGAGGCATTCTTGACGCGGCCTGCCGGCGTGATCGTCTTGCCCGGCATCAGCGTGTGACTTCGGGCACCAGACCTTATCTGCGGCGGCGGGACGGCTGGGCGGATGCGCCACCCAGGGTCACGAAAATGTCGGTGTCGCCACCAGCTTTCAGCGTCGCGATGGGAATGCTGATGCCCTGTTCCACATGTGTCCAGGCCGCTTGCGATTCGCCAGACGGGATCGATGCGCCAACACGCGCCGTGCGGGTGCTCAGGACCGCGTCGCCACGCCGAACATCGATGCGCAGGGTGGCTCCGAGCGACCCGGCCGATCCGGCTGGCCCGACAAGCACACGTCCCTCGGCCCCCACACGCACCACCATGACGGCCCCGTTGCGCACACATTCACGCGCCACATCGGTGATGGTGATCTGCGAACGCACACCTTCGCTGCTGCCGCCTGCACCGATCCGAAGCGCTGCTCCGCCCGGAGCTATCTGCACGGCAGGGCAATCGATCTCTTCTTCAGGCTCCTGCAAAACGGGAGGCAATGTCGTCGTGCCATAGCGCACCAGGTTGCCGAGCGACGAGCCTGTGTCACCTGTCGGGCTGGTCGCGCCCGACCCTGGCAGCAACCCGCCACCGCAACCGGCAAGCAACATGGCGAGTGCCATGAGCGGGACAACCTTTAGAACCGGTGACGCGGAGACCGCAACTTGATGATTCACGGCAGTTTCTCCAGGCCTTCGCCAAACCCTGTCAGGGAAACCGGGATGCCAATCCCTTCTTCCGGAGTCTGGAACACGATGAAGGTCGCGTTTTGCCCGGTCTTCAGGGTGTTGACAAGCGTCTCGTCCATGACGACCTCGGCGATGCAGCCGGTGTTGAGACACCGCACAAAGCCTGCGCGGCCGATATCCTTGTCATCAACCTTCAGCCCCAGCCCCGCCGGAAGCAATACGCCAAGCGGAGCCACGACACGGAGAAGACGGCTCTGATTGTCAGCCGTCTTGAGCGCTATCACCAGCAGCGTCACGTTGGGGCGATCTTCCGCCGCCACATTCTGCACCAGGGCGCATTGTTCAGCCTTGGCACCGGGCGGCGTTTCGCAGCGCACCTGCCAGTCGCCATGGCTGGACCGGACAACACCCTGCGCATTCGCGCCGCCGCCCAGGCACCCAAGCATGGCTGCACCAAGCATGACGGCACCATATGCGGCTGACGCCACTGGCCTCGCTCTGCGCACACGTGCGGCATCCGGTGCCGGATCAGGGTTCTGCTTCAAGGCCATCATCCGAATCGTCATCTCGTCAATCACGTGCGCCCCAGGCCATTGTTCGCACCATGCGAGCGGTGGCTCTGTCAAGCCGGACGCGCCAGCATAGCAGAATGGCAGCACATGCACACGACCTTGAGCATGGCCTTGTGCACGCCGACCAACCCGCACCATCACTCGCCAGAACCGGCCAGAACCGGCGCTGTGGGGCTATGTCGCATAAACCGCGACCATGAGACAATTGAAACGCTGGCGCGCTTGTGGTCTTTCATCTAAACCGCATCAATATTCAGCCCGCGTAGTACGCAAGGGCCGTTGCCGCATGCCAGACCAGCATGCAAAAGGGCAACAAGACGTGACGAAGGAGCCAAGAATACCATGCGTGGATGCAAGAACCGCGTTTTGAACTGGACAAGTGCCGTCGGCGGCATGCTGGCGACTTTCATGCTGTCCGGTTTCGCGCTGGCTACGCCGAACGGCCAGCCACAACCAGCCCAGATGAACCTGCCCGCCCCGGCAACCAACAAGATGGCAGACATCGTCTGGTTCCATAATTGGCTGCTGGTCCTGATCACCGCAATCTCCGTCTTCGTGCTGGTGCTGCTGGTCTATGCCTGCTGGCGTTTTTCGGCCAAGCGCAATCCGGTTCCATCCAAGCTGACACACCACACCGGCCTTGAAGTGGCCTGGACGATCATTCCGGTGCTGATCCTTGTGGTTGTGGCGATCCCGTCTTTCCGCATCCTGCGCGACCAGCTTGTGCTGCCGCCCGCCGATGTCACCATCAAGGTCACCGGCAAGCAGTGGTACTGGTCCTGGGAATATCCCAAGGATGGGGGTGCCTTCGGGTTTGATGCGCTGATGCTGGACGACAAGCAGAGGCTTGAACTGGTCAACAGCGGCAAAGCCAAGCCTGACGAGGTCCCGCGCCTGCTCGGGGTGGACAACGAAGCCCTTGTGCCGGTCGGCAAGATCGTGCGCCTGCAGGTGACAGCCGCCGATGTGATCCACAAATTTGCGCTGCCAGCTTTCGGTCTCAAGATCGACGCCATTCCGGGCCGCCTGAACGAGACATGGTTCAAGGCCGAAACGGAAGGGCTGTATTTTGGCCAGTGTTCATTCATCTGCGGCCAGAACCACGCCTACATGCCGATCGCGATCCGCGTTGTCAGTCAGGAACGCTACGCCGCATGGCTTGTTGAATCACAAAAGAAATTTGCAGCTGTCGATGGTGCGCCGACCCGCGTCGCCTCTGTCACCAGCCCATAACAGTTGAAAGAACAGGGGATTTTCTCCATGGCCTACGGTTCCGCAACTCCCGCGCACAACGACCACGCGCATGATGACCACGCACATGCCAACCCGACGGGCTTGACGCGCTGGATGTATTCGACCAACCACAAGGTCTTCGGTACGCTCTACCTGATCTTCGCGATCTGCGCGGGCCTGGTCGGCACCTTCCTGTCGATCGCCATGCGGCTTGAGCTGCAAGAGCCGGGCATGCAGTATTTTGCCTCGGGCCAGTCCTACAACGTGTTCGTGACCGGACATGGGCTGATCATGATCTTCTTCATGGTCATGCCTGCGCTGATCGGCGGTTTCGGCAACTGGTTCGTGCCGCTGATGATCGGCGCGCCGGACATGGCCTTTCCACGCATG
>JANMIB010000221.1:0-4533 GCA_031375605.1 Allobosea sp.
GAACCCGCGCGAGATTGACCAATTGGTCGATGCGATGTGGGATCTGTCCACGAAGATGACGGCCTGATCCGAGCCAACCCGATGACGAGGGACACGCATGACCCGCCCCTCGTCAGCCAAGGACATCGCAAGATGACCGACAAGTATCTGTCCCTGATGTGCGCAGGTGCATTCTTCTGGCTGGCATCGGGGCCTGCAACAATCGCTCAGGCCCAGCAGCCAGCCCAGCAGCAGGCACGCCCCGCGCAGGACGCACGCCCCGCGCAGGATTCGGGCTTGCGCGCCGCGATTGCCAAATCCAACGCCTATATCGGGCTGATGAACCGGACCATCAGAGCCAGCGAGGCCTGGGGTCGCTATGCAAGCTGGGTGAACATGAAGACCGGGCCAACCGGCAAGGAGCGTTACATCACCTACGGGATCTACAGCATCTATGATGTGCGCAGCGAAATCACCGCGGCGCGCGCAGCTACTGATGCAGCGCCGGTTTCTGCAGAGCTTGATGCCACGATGAAACGCTTCATCGCTGCTTACGAGGCGTTTGCCCCGCTGATCACGCAAGCCAGCGGCTATTATGAACGGCAGGACTATCGCGCCGATGGCATGACCGAGGGCAAGGCACTGCACGCAAAAATGGTGCCTGCTGCCGAAGCCTTCCTCAGGGAGCAGAAACTGCTGGATGCGCAGTTCCGCCCCTTCAAGGCAGGTGTCGACGGCCAGGAACTCGCTTCGCTGGAAGCAGCCCATGGCAAGCGTGAGCGCTGGCACATGAAGAACGTGATGATCCACGCCCGCAATGTGCTGGATGTGCTGCCATCCAACTCAGCTCCTGTGGTGGACATGGCCATGTTCGACCCGGTGCTGAACACCTTTGCCACCGCAGTGAAAGAAATGGACATCTACGCCACGGAGAATCCCGGCAAATTCAGCTCTTTCGAGGGCCGCCCGCGCAGCCTGCTGGGAAAACTGCGCGAATTTCGCGAGAAGCTGGCAAAGGCCAAGGGCGATGCCCGGCGTGGAGCAGCCAACGATCTCCAGTGGATCGTCAACGACTACAACACCATGATCACGATCTCGGATGTCACGATCAGGACGATGCGCTGACTGTCTGTGGACATGCCTTCCGGTTTGACCACCCGTCAGCGCTTCCGCGAAGCCAGACGCTGCCTGCCACCTGAAACAACCAGGACCATCACGGCTGTAAGCAGCGCGTTGATGCAGACAAGATCAAGACAAGCCTGACCGATTGCCCGGTTCACTTCCGGCAGCTGGCCGGAAATCAGCAGATTGTGCCATCGGCCACGACATTGGCGATGGGTCATCATGCAAGCTAGCCGTGACAAAATACATCTTCTTTTCAAGATGTTGCCGTGCTTGAATCGTCTTGGACGCGCTCTCGGACAGCAGAACCAGGGCGGGCGGCAGCGGAAAATATGGCGCAAAAATGATATACCGAGGCCTTTTCAAGGCGTTCATATTTCGTTTACCTATGGTCAGAGCATGGGCCGGTGTCCGTGTGATCAAAATTGCAAAATCAGGAGTGTATTATGTCAAATATTCTGAACGGCGGACCCGGCATCCTCGACATGCGCCTGATGCTGTCGACCTACATGCAAGGCATGCTGACACCCGGCGAATTGGCGTCAACCGGACCGACCGTGGTGTCCGGCAGCAACGTCGTCTGGGCCGGCAATGACCCCAACGTCATCATCGGCAACGACGACGACAACAACGTCGCCGGCATGGGCGGCAATGACTGGCTGCGCGGCATGGCCGGCAACGACACGCTCGTGGGCGGCGGCGGTGCAGACTACATCGACGGTGGCGCGGGCAACGACTTCCTTTATGGCGGCTCCGGGCAGGATGCGCTGGTCGGCGGGGCCGGGGCCGACTATCTCGACGGCGGCGGCGATGTCGACACGGCTGTCTATGCGTCCTCCAATGCTGCCATCAACATTGATCTGTCGGCTGGCACGGCAACAGGCGGGCATGCGACGGGCGACACGCTGATCTCCATCGAAGTCATCGTCGGGTCGAGTTTCAACGACACCATCACGGGTGATCGTCACAGCAACAGCCTGTTCGGCGGGCGCGGAGATGACCTCCTGGATGGCGGCATCGGCAACGACATCCTGTCCGGCGACCAAGGCAATGACACGCTGCTCGGCGGCAAGGGCGTCGATTATCTTGAAGGTGGCGCTGGTGCCGACATGATCGATGGCGGCGACAACTTCCCAGGCAACTGGGCGCTTTACAGCCTCTCGGCAACTGCCGTGAACATCGACCTCGGCATGGGCCTTGCCACTGGCGGCGACGCGACCGGCGACACGATCATCAACATCTCGAACCTGGCAGGATCGCGCAACAGCGACACACTGACTGGCGACAGTGTGGAAAATCGGCTGTTCGGCAATGTCGGCAACGACACGCTGAGCGGCATGGCCGGCGACGACATCATCGAGGGTGGTTTTGGCGATGACCTGATCATTGGCGGCACCGGCAGCGACACCATGACCGGCGGCGTCGGAAAGGACACTTTCCAGTTCACCGTCGACGGTGGGCAGATGGTCCCGACGCTGGCGTCGATTGTCTCGTCTGGCGATGCTGACGTGATCGACGATTTCCTCAAAGGCGTTGACAAGGCTTCCGTCGCATTGAATGGCGACACGGCCACCGTAACCCAGGTCGCCAGCGACACCGTGATCAGCTTCGCGAACTCATCGCAGACCATCACCCTGCTGGATACAATGGGCCTGTCGATCGGCACGGACATCATGTTCGTCTGATATGGGCCTGACCGCCGCGGGGCATGCCGCCGCGCGCTGTCATCTCGAACCCCGCGGCGAACACGCCGCGGGGTTTTTTCATGCGCCCGGCAAATGCTGCACACGCCCGAGCCACTGCATCTCGCCGTCACACCTCGAACTCGAACGGGCTGACGCCCCTCACGCTTTCGTCGATCTGGAGGGTGCGCATCATCGGCGGCGAGGCGCGCTGGGAGCAATTGGGGCGCTCGCATAAGCGGCAGTTGATGCCGATGGGCGTGGGCTCATATGTCTTGAGATCAAGCCCGCGCGAATAGACCAGGCGCGAGGCGAATTTCAGCTCGCAGCCCAACCCGATGACGAAATGCGCTTCAGGCTCGCCGAACGGGGCCGCCGTGCGGCGCACCGTGCGGGCCATGGAGAACCAGCGGGCGCCATCGGGCAGTTCGACGATCTGGGTCATCACCCGGCCTTGCGAGCGGAATGTCTGGTGGATGTTCCAGCGCGGGCACGTGCCGCCAAAGCGCGAAAACGGGAAGGAGCCTGACGAAAAGCGCTTGGAGACATTGCCTGCCGTGTCGACCCGCACGAGGAAAAACGGCACGCCGCGCGCCGTGGGCCGGGCCAGCGTGGTCAGCCGGTGCGCCACCTGCTCGAAGCTGGCGTTGAACCGGGCGCACAGCACTTCGACATCGTAATCCAGCCGCTCGGCGGCTTCCAGAAAGCGGGCATAGGGCATGATCAAGGCCGCCGCGAAGTAGTTGCCAAGCGTGATGCGCAGCAGGCGGCGCATGGGCCCTTGGGTGGTGTCGAGCTTCAGCGCAATCGTGTCGATCACATCGTTGGCTTCGGCGAAAGCCAGCTGGTAGGCGAGCTGGAAGGTGCGGCCCGCAGGCTCCACCAGTTCGCACAGCATGACGCGGCGACGGTGGCGATCAAAACGGCTGAGCGCCGCGCCCATCACATCCACAGGCAGCACCTGAACGCGCAGACCGTGCTTTTCGCGCAACCGCTCGCTCATCGCAAAGAACAGCTCATGCCCTGAGACAGACAGCTCGCCAGCCAGCCGCTCAGCCAGGTCTTCGAGCTCGGGGAAATGATTGTTGGCGGCATGGAGGAAATCCCGCACGCGCTCGACAGGGTTTTCGCGGCCTGCCTGCACGCCCTCACTGCGGTCAGCATCACCAAAACCGCCCTCGCCCGTCTCACGGGCTTCGATGTAGGCGCGGTAAAGCCGCTGGATGGCGCTGACCAGTGATGGTGCACTCTCCGCGATCTCGCGCAGTTCGGTCCTGGCCACAGGCAGCGTGCGGAACAGCGGATCGGCGAACACCTCTTCAAGTTCGCCAGCGGCTCGCATCTCCTCCTCGCGGGCGAAAGAACGCGGATCGACATCATAGACCTCCGCCAGCCTGATCAGCACCTGCGCCGTCACCGGACGCTGGTTGCGCTCCATCAGGTTGAGATAGGACACCGAGATGCCAAGCTCCATCGCCATGGTGGTCTGCGACAGCGACAGCTCGCGGCGCAGGCGACGCAGGCGGCCACCGGCAAGGATCTTGCGGCTTGTTTCATCCGACATGGGTTGGTGTCCCTTCCGGTCCTGTCCTTGCGAGCGCAGCGAAGCAATCCAGCCTTGGGCATCGGCAGAGTGGATTGCGTCGCGAAGCGCGGAAGGACGGTAGGAACATAAAAAATTTTTCATATAAAAAAAGTTACAAAATTAAAAAACACACACACGGACCATTGGGGAAAAAAATATGGGTTG
>JANMIB010000231.1:0-1621 GCA_031375605.1 Allobosea sp.
GGGAGCGCTTTGGCGAAGATGTCGACCTGCGCCTTGTGGCACCACCAGCGCGAGGAGGACTGCTGCGTTTTCTGGTTCCCGGCCTGTCAGTGCCAGATGCCGCGTTGCCGGCGGGAGGTGGTCTCGTCAATACGGCAGAAATCCTTGCGACAGTCGAAGCCCGCGCCCTCTGGTCCCGCTACGGCCTGTAGCAGCAGGCGCTGGCATGACCGCAGCGCTTGCCAAAAGATGATTGTCACACCCATGATTGTCACATCATGATTGTCACATGGCCGTCATGGCATGATGCTGGCTGTCAGCCACACAGCCCGTTTGCAAAGTAGTCCACCATGATCATTGTCCATACACCTTCTGCAACGGGCACCGGTCTTGACCGCTTTGCGCTCGAGCCCGCCATGCCGATCCCTGGGAATGCCCTGTGGATCGATCTGCTGGAGCCAACCCGCGCGGAAGATCATCTGGTCGAAGCCTTCCTCAAGATTTCGATCCCGACGCGCGAGGAAATGCAAGACATCGAGCCCTCGGAAATCATCTACACCGAGGGCGATGCCCGCTACATGACGGCGCGCGTCCTGTGTCAGTCTGATACCGAGCAGCCTCGTCTGGTCGCGGTCAGCTTCATCCTGACAGCTCAGGCGCTGGTCACTGTGCGGTATGACGAGCCGCGCGCCTTCGCCATGTTCACGCAACGCGCCGCCAAACCCGCGGGCTGCGGTCATCAGCCCGAAGCGGTGTTCGATGGCCTGCTCGAGGCTATCATTGATCGCGCGGCGGAAATCCTGGGCCGAGTCGGCGACCAAATCGAGGATCTGTCCCGCTCCGTGTTCGAGCGCCGAAGCGACAAGCTCGAGCGGTCCGGAGGCTATCAGGGCGTGATCCGGCAACTGGGACGGCAGGCAGGCCTCATCTCCAATGTGCGGGAAAGCATGGTCTCGCTGGAGCGCATGCTGATTTTCATGCAGGCCAACTATGCGCGCCCCACCAAGCGTTCCGGCTTTCAGGCAGAATGGCGCACGGCCATCCGCGATGTGCAGTCCATCGAGGACCACGCCACCTTCATCAACAACAAGGTCCAGTTCATCCTCAACGCGACGCTGGGCCTGGTCAGCCTGGAGCAGAACAAGATCATCAAGATCTTTTCTGTGGCGGCAGTGATTTTCCTGCCGCCAACCCTGATCGCGTCATCCTATGGCATGAACTTCAAGAACATGCCGGAACTCAACTGGCAATACGGCTATCCGATGGCGCTGGGCATGATGGTGCTTTCGGTCGTCTGCACCTACAGCTTCTTCAAGATGAAGCGCTGGCTGTAGATCGTGTGGACCTTCATGAGCTTGTCGGTGGTCAACCGGTGATGATGCAGTCGATGGCCACCTGCAGGGCGATTTTGTCATAGGCGGCGGTGTGCATGTCGCCGCCCGAATTGATGAAGGCTGTGGCGCGCCCCAGAAGGGTGTGAAAGGCAACCGCCGCAACATCGATCACGGGCTGGGACGCGGCGGGATCATCGATGTCGCGCAGGGTCAGGATGACGGTTTCCACCAGCTTGGTCATCGCCTTGCACAAGGTCTCGAAGGCGCGTCTTGCCGTGTCATCCAGCCCGTCATAGGCGGCAAGTGCG
>JANMIB010000235.1:0-8330 GCA_031375605.1 Allobosea sp.
AGGTTCGGCAGGGCCAGCTTGTCAGGCGCCGGCAGGGTCAGCTGCACGGTGTGCGTGTCGATGACAGTGAACTGATCGGGCTTGGTGATGGAGCCGGTCAGCATCTGGCCCGGAGCCAGGGATTTTGCACTCACGGCGCGATCAAGCGACCATTTCACATCTTCTGCGGTGACAGGCGAGCCGTCGTGGAACTTCGCATCCTTGCGCAGGTGAAAGATGATCTTCATGCCGTCCGGGCTGACATCGAAGCGTTCGGCCAGTTCCCCGCGGACAGTATCAAGGTCGAACACCCATTTTCCGTCGAGTTGCTTGCGGCCAAACGACACCAGCCGGTCATAGGTCAGCAGGCTGAGGCCGAACGCCTCGCGCGTCGAGCCGGGCATGGTCGGGTCCAGCGTGTTGATCGCAGCGCCGGTGACATGGCGAAGCGTCTCAGCGCGGGTCTGCGCAAGGGCGGGCAGGGCAGTCAATGCGGACGATGCCAGCAGCATCGCGGTTAAGGCCGGTTTCAAGAACATCATCGAAGGCTCCCTGGGTTTGGCGGTGTCTCAGTTGCGTTTCAAAATCTGTGCCAGCGAAGATGTGGCAAAAGTCCTATTTGGTTGACCTGATCACGGCCTGCGGCACGTCGTAGGCCTCCAGCGCCTGCCAGTGGCGTTCGAGATCATCGCTGAACAGATCACGCGTGATGCCGTTCACCAGCTTTGGCACCGCCGTCGTCATGGCGTTGATGGATGAGCCGGAGGCCCCGAAACTCATGGTCGATGCAATCGAGAACAGGTGGATGTCGCGCACGAAGGGCGTCTGCCCCGGCACGCGCTCGGTCAGGGCATAACTGTCAGCCAGATACGGAAAGCGCCCGAGGCGGTCATTGCCCTCGCCTTGGGGCGGAGTGTAGCGGTCAGCCCAGGTGGCGATGTTGCCGCCAAAGCGCTTCAGCTCGGGCCTTGATGCCATGTCGATGTCGATGCCCGTGGCGGCAATCACGAAATCGACGGTGATGTCGCCCCCTGGCAGTGACAACACGACCTCGTCCCCCGCCATGCGGGCCGCTTCGACAGGCGCGCCAAGATGCAGGCGGAACGCGTCATGGCTGGCGCAACGGTCATAGGTCGCCTGCGGGAAGCCCTCCCGCATCGAGAGGATGCGGTTCATGAAGCGCCAGCGCCAGCTGTCATCGAGATCGCCCAGATGGCGCAGGAAGCCCCTGAAGGTCAGCCAGCGATAGGGCTGGATCACCTGCGCCTCTGACCTGCGGCAGAGCAGGTGGACGTCGCGCGCACCCGCCTCAAGCGCCGTGGCGGCATTGTCGAAGGCTGAGGCTCCGGCCCCCACAACCGCCACGCGCTTGCCCTTGAGCGCGGCAAAATCGATGGCCTGCGCCACATGCGCTCGGCGCAATGCCGGCAAGCTGGCCAGCGGCTCCGGCATGGTCCAGTCACCCATGCCCTCCTGCCCGGTCGCCAGAACGACCTTGCGGGTCAGCATGATCTGCGTCTGCGCCCCAGTCGCAACCGTCACGGCGAGCAAGGAGCCCTGTTGCGCGATGTCGATGACAACAGCCTCATTGCGCACCGGGATGCCTGTCACATGGCGGAACCATTGCAAGTAGTCGGACCAATGGCCTTTCGGGATCAGGCCAAGCTCGCTCCAGCTCTCCGTGCCGAACCTCGCCTCGTGCCATGACTGGTAGGTCAGGCTCGGCACATCGAGGTCAGGGCCTGTGAACTCCTTGGGGCTGCGCAACGTCTGCATGCGTGCATAGGTGCGCCACGGCCCCTCGAACCCGGCCTTGGCCTGGTCAAGCACCACAATGTTCGTGACCTGGCTGCGCAGCAGACCGAACGCCGTGGCCAGTCCCGATTGCCCGCCGCCGACGATGATCACGTCATGCGCGGGGCTGCCATCAATGCCGTGCTTCGTCTCAAGCCACGCGGCGCGCGGATGGGCGATGCGGGCCAGATCGCTGGCAACGCGGCCTTCCAGCAGGGCAAGTCCGTCATGTTTCATCATGTCGCTCCCAAGGTCACGGCTTGTGCGCGATGCCAGTCAGCCAGATGACGCGCTGCAGCCGCCATGCCGAAACGCGCACGCCAGCCCGCATCGCGCGCCAATGCCTCTGCCGACATCGGCGCACGGTCGCTCGGGCCATACAGGTTGATGTTTGGCACTTCGCCCTCCGTTGCCAGCCTGCACACCCCTTTTCCGAGCAATGTCGCCATCATCTGCCCCCAGTCCAGCACCGTCCAGGCAGTGCCAGCGGTCAGATTATAGACAGGTTGCGTGAGCGAAGGCGAGGCCGCAAGACATGCCAGGGCTTCCGCGACATCCACGGCATAGGTCCAGTCGCGTGTCCCAGCGCGGGGCAGAAGCGCAGGCTCGCCGGCAAGCAGTTGCCTCATCACCTGCGCATGTGGGCTTGGCGTGTCGCGAACGTCGGTTTCATGCTCCCATGGGCCGAACACGCCGCTGAGGCGCGCGCTGACCAGATCAAGCCCCAAGAGCGAGGCCAGCCGCGCGCCGATGCGTTCGCTGGCCCATTTGGTGATGGGATAAAGCCCCACCGGATCAGCCGGCGTGGCCTCGTCCAGTACCTTGAAACGCTCGCCAGCCAGGCCATAGGCCGCTGCTGAACTGAGGTTGATCACGCGCCGCACCTTGGCATCCCGCGCAGCTTCCAGCACGGGAACCTGCGCCACAAGGTTCACGGTCAGGATCGTGGCGGCGTCGCGCGCCTCCCGCTCAGGCCCGGCGGTGATCGCCGCGCCCAGAAACACCGCATCCGTGCCGGGCCGCACAGCATCCTTGATGGCGGCACCGTCAGTGACATCGCCAGCGATCACGGTCAGCTTGCCGGGCAGGGCCTTGAACAGGGTCAATGCCGCAGCATCAGGCGTGCGACGATCAAAGATTGTCACGTCCTGGCCCTTTGCCAGCAGGTGTTCAGCCAGGTTGAGGCCGACAAAGCCCGCGCCTCCGAAGATCAAGGCGCTCATCGGGCGGCCTCTTGCGCCGTTTCCTGCGCCGTTTCCTGTGCCTTGGCCCAGTCCTCGTAGCTGTCCCGCGTCATCTCGAACCTGTCGGACTGGCGGGCATAGTCGTTGGCAAACATCCGGCCCACCGGCCTGTAGGCTTCGATGCTGACGCGCAATGTCGCCGGATCGACCAAACCCGCCCGCGCATGGATGCGCAGCACCTCACCGACCAGCAATTCGCGATGCGGGCCAAAGCTCAGGCTGACGGATTTGCGACACTCGAACGCGAAAGGTGCCGCCGCCAGATGCGGGACAGGCACGTTGACGCCGGGCACCAGCACAAGGCCCGCAGCCTCCACCTCGCTGACATCTGGCGGGAACTGGATGGCCGTGATGTTCATGGCCTCGGCCAGATCCTCATCGACCATGTTGACCACGAACACGCCGCTGGCAGCGATGTTGCGTGTGGTGTCCTTTGGAATGTAGCCGCCATCGGGATTTGCGCGGTGCTGCAGCCCCAGCACGATCAGCGCGGGATCTTCGGAAAACACGTTGAAGAAACTGAACGGGGCGGCGTTGACCACTCCGCTGGAGGACACGGATGTGACCAGCGCGATCGGGCGCGGACAGATCGCGGCGCAGAGCAGCTTGTAGCGCTCATAGGGCGTCAGCTCATCGAAGGCGGCGCTGTAGGCGGCATTGATGCTCATGATGGCTCGATCACCCCCACCTGCGAGGTGATCATGCCGTAATGTTCGATCCGGCGGTGGCGTTTGAAGTCGAAGATCGTCTCCTTGCCGAACCGCGTTGCATCAAGGTCGCAGGCGTGGATCAGCACGCCGTCCTCCTCGCCCACAAGCTCGGCGACGATGTGGCCATCCGGACTGGCGATCATGGTCCCGCCCATCAGGTGATGGCCATCCTCGTTCCCAGCCTTTGCCACCGCCACCACCCATGTGGCATTCTGGTAGGCACCGGCCTGCAGTGACAACCGATGGTGGAACAGCCGCTCCTCGATGCCTTCGGCTGCCCTCTGGCTGTTCACCGAAGGGGTGTTGAAGCCCAGCAGCACCATCTCGACGCCCTGCAACCCCATGACGCGGTAGGTCTCAGGCCAGCGCCTGTCATTGCAGATGCACATGCCAAAAAGCCCGCCCAAAAGATTCCCAGCGCTGCGCCAGACCGGAAAACCGAGATTTCCAGGCTGGAAATAGCGTTTTTCGAGATGCTGGTGCGTGCGTTCGGGGTCGAACTCGACATGGCCCGGCAGATGGATCTTGCGGTAGATGCCCACCGTCGCGCCTTCTGCATCCACAAGGATCGAGCTGTTGAAATGCTCACCCTCGGGTGTCTTTTCGGCGTAGCCAAAGCTCATCGCCATGCCGTATCTGCGCGCCCGGTCGAAAAGCGGCTGCATATCCGGGTTCGGCATCGCAGTCTCAAACCAAATGTCGGCATCGGCACGGTCCGCGTGGTGCCAGCGCGGGAAGAATGTGGTGAGCGCAAGTTCGGGATAGACGATCAGGTTCGCGCCCCCGGCATGCGCCTCATCCATCAAATTGAGCATGCGCGCGACAACGCTGGCGCGGCTGTCCGCGCGCTGGATCGGGCCAAGTTGCGCCGCTGCCACGGTGATGATCCGGCTCATGCGAAAATCCTGCAGTTCAACGCGCTGGGCCTGCCATTCATCTGCTTGAAATCCTGTGAAAACGCGCCCGGCATGCAGGCTTTGCCTGCATGGATTGTGCCAGCACAGATGCACCCAAGGCAATCAGTGATGTGCCATTTGCAAGCCATGTTCAGCCCGCCAGCCAGCCGCCATCGACGCGCAGGCAACTTCCGGTGGTGAAGCTGGCCTCCTCGCTGGCGAGAAACAGGATGGCGCGGGCCACCTCATCAGGCTGGCCAAGCCGTCCGAGCGGGTGACGGGCCACGGACTTTGCCTGTGCCGCAGCCCCATCCGCGACACGCGCGAATGAACGGCGCAGCAAGGGCGTGTCGATGGCGCCGGGAATGACGGCATTGACGCGGATGCCCTCCGCGGCGTGATCGACGGCCATGCTCTGCATGAGGCTGATCACCCCGCCCTTGGCCGCGAGATAGGCCGCATTGCTGCGCCCGCCTGCAAAGGCCAGTTGCGAGCCGACAAGGATGATCGAGCCAGACCTGGCCGCGCGCATCGGGCCAAGCACCGCACGGCTCCACAGGAACGAGCCGGTGAGGCTGGCCCGGATCACGGCATCCCAGGCTGCAAGCTCGGTGTCAGGCGCGTTGGTGCCGGACGAAAAGCCTGCCCCGGCAAACAGGACATCGATCTGTCCGAAACGCCTCATCACCATCTGGCAATGCGCGGCAACCGTCGCTTCATCACCGACATCGCCCTGAAGAAGCAAGGCCTCGCTGCCCTGTCCGGCCAGGACCGCTTGTGTCTGTTCCAGCGCCTCGGCATCACGGTCAACCAGCGCAAGATGCGCGCCTTCCGCTGCGAACAGCACGGCGCAGGCCTGCCCGATGCCGGAGCCGCCGCCCGTGATCACCGCCACCTTGCCAGCGAGCCGGCCCGTGCGCACTGTCTTTGTCGTCATGGCTGGTCCTCGATCCGGACAAGCCGCGTGATCCGGCTGGGGCTGCTTTCGGCCAGCAGCAAGTTGCCATTGGTCATTCCCCAGATGCCGTGCGCGCCATTCAGCACCGGCCTGCAACGGCCCACAAGGTTTCCGTGAGTATCGATCATGTGCAGGTTCGGCGTCTGGTCGGTGATGAAGCTGTTGCCGTCCGCATCACCCCAGATGCCGACCGGGCGATAAAATCCGTCCCAGCTCTGCAAGTGCTGTCCGTCGCGGCCGAACACCTGAACCCGGTTCTGGATGCGGTCCACCACCACGATGCGCCCGTCATCGAAGGCCCAGAGCGCGTGCGGCTCGCCGAACTGGCCATCGCCCATGCCCTGTTCACCCCAGGAGCCGATCAGCTCGCCGCTCGCTGCAAACCTGTGGACCTGCGACGCTGCATAGCCATCGCAGACATAGATGTCGCCCCAGGCTGAGACGGTGACATCGGATGGATGGTTGAACGGCGCATGTGGTGCACCTCGCTTGCCAAGCGCGCCAAGCCGCCGCCCGCCCGCACCGAAGAGGATCACCTCGTGCATGTCGCGGTCCACCACCAGCAGACGGCCTTCGCGGTCAATGGTCATGAGATGCGAATCCGCAATGTCCTGCCCGCCCCACGCGCCAAGATAGCCGCCACTTTGATCAAGCTCGATCACGCGCGGATCATTGGCTTGCGTGAGCGCATCGTGGCGCAGCAGCACGAACACATGGCCACGCGCATCAGCCGCCACATCGGTCACGAAGCCTGTATTCTCCGGCCACGCGCCGAAGGGCCGCTCGACCCGGTAGCGGCGCGCACCAAGCGCCACAACAAGGCTGTGAGCGCTCATGAGCGGCCTCCATCCACGGACAGGATCTGCCCCGTGATCCAGCCTGCCTGTTCGCTGGCGAGAAACAGCACCGCGTGGGCGATGTCCTGCGCCGTGCCGAGCCGCCGTGTGTGAATGCCCGCGATCAGGCGCGCCTGTCCGTCGGTGCCGTAAGACTGCCATTGCCGTTCGGTGGCGGGGTTGGAGCGCACGAAACCGGGAGCAACCGCATTGCAGGTGATGCCGAACGGGCCGAGATCCTGGCTGAGCTGCTTTGTGAGGCCCACCAGCGCGTGCTTGGCCGCCGTGTAGGCCTGGATGCCGGTGAGGCTGGGCCTCAGACCCGCGCCCGACGCGATGTTCACGATGCGGCCAAACCCGGACGCCTGCATGGGCACACACGCGGCCTGCGCCAGCCAGAAGGCACCATCGACATTGGCCTCGAAGATCGCGCGCCAGTTGTCTGGCGTCACGGCGCTGACAGGCCCGCCGGTCTGGCCGCGCACGCCGCCGGCGGCATTGACGACGATGTCGCGGCGGCCTGTACGCGCGAGGATGTCGGCGACCGCCATCTGACATTCGCTGCGGTCGCCAATGTCGGCAATCACGCTGACGAGGTCATGGGCACTGGCAAACGGCTCCAGCTGTTCGGCGTCGATGTCCAGTGCGACCACGGTGGCACCAGCCGCCTTCAGCGCCAGTGCGATCGCCTGCCCGATGCCCTGGGCTGCGCCCGTGACGAGCGCGACCTGCCCGTCAAAGCGGATGTGCATGGTTAGCCGCCTCCGCTGTCGCGATCAGCTTGCCGAAGGTTGAGGCGGCCATGGGCTCTCGCCCGTCCTCGATGTCGTGGATCAGCGCCACAAGGTGCCGGATCGCGGGGGTGTGGACACCCGCTTCCGCACCAAGTTCCGCGATGATGCCGATCTGCGGATCGATCTCGGTCTTGCGCTTGCGCACGGCAAGATCGCGGTGGATGCCCGAATGGGTCTTGGCCCCGTGCCGGTTGAAGTCCGCCAAGGCGGCGATCGAGGCGCGCGCGCCGTCCATCGGCGCGCCGGGTGCAAAGCAGGCCGGATCAAAACCGTTGAAGCCCACAGGCGTCACCCCGCGCGCGGCAGCCACGGCCATCACCTCGCGGGCAAGGCGATCAAACACAACGAAGCGCTTGGAATCATCGAAATTATCGCTCATCGAGTCCGGTGTGAGCGCCGTCGCGAACAGCATCGCGCCATAGGCCAGCTTGCCCCACAGATAGCCCCAAATGTTGGTGGTCAGCACCGCATCAGGTTCGAAGATCTGGAGCCATGCGTGCATCTGGAGCGTGCGCTCGCGCACCGCGCCATCAATCTCGCCAACGACCACTGCCGCCCGGTTGCCGAGCAGGATTTCGCCAGGCCCCAGCCAGTCCGCACCGAAATTGACGAAGCAGCCCATGGTGCGCTGATGGCCAACGGCGCGGGAGATCGCGATCTCATTCAGCCCGTTCTGTGCAGACAGCACATAGCCATCGGCAGACAGGTGCGGCAGCAATTGCGCCAGCGCGGCCTCGGTCGCCTGCGCCTTCACCGCCAGCACAATGATGTCATAGGTACCGACCACCTCTGGCGGGGTCACGCAGGGCACGATCTGGCTAAACGTCTCGACCGGCCCGGAGATATTCAGGCCGGTCGTCGCGCAGGCCAGGGCGTGCTCAGTGACAATGTCCACCATCAGCACCGGCAGGCCTGCCCGTGCCCAACAGGCGCCGAGCGTGCCGCCAATGGCGCCAGCCCCCCAGATCAGGATCGTGGGAGACTGGCTCGAGGCTGGTTTGCCCATGGTCTCAGCGGGCAGGCTTGATGTTCATGGCCAGCGTGTCTTCATCGACGCGGGCCTTGATCGTGACCTTGTCCTTCTGCATCGCCCAGGCAGAGGCGACCGCGACGATGGGC
>JANMIB010000270.1:0-3864 GCA_031375605.1 Allobosea sp.
ACTACGTGTTGCCCAGGACAGGGCAGGAAGGCATCCCGGTCGTCTCGGTCAACACGGAAAAGGTGGAGATCGACGTTTACCGCATCGGTGACCGCTCGCTGGCCCCCACCGTCCGCTCGGAAGATTTCCTCAAGCAACTCAGCGACTTCTCGGCCCGCGAGATCGAACGGCAGAAGGGCGTGAAGCTCTGGTCAGGCCAGCTTGCCACCAGGAACGAACTCAACCGCGATGTGGTGACGGCGTTTCCGGTGACGGAAGCCGTGCCCAAGCTCGAACCAGGCGTGCATGTGATGACGGCGCGTGTGCGCCGCCCTGCGCTGAACGCCTCTGGCGACAGCGAAGAAGGCCTGTTCGGTGAAGATCTCGTGACCCAGTGGTTTGTGGTCTCCGACATTGGCCTCACGGCGTTTTCCGGCGCTGACGGGGTGCATGTGCTGGCCCGCTCGCTGGCCACCGCCCAGCCGATGCCAGGCATCGAGCTGCGCCTGATCGCCCGCAACAATGACGTGTTGGCCACGATCCGGACTGACGCCTCCGGCCATGCGCGCTTTGATGGCGGGCTGGCGCGCGGTACCGATGGCATGGTGCCCGCTCTGGTTGCCGCCGGTGACGGCAAGGGCGATTACGGCTTCCTGGATGTGGCGGCCTCTGCCTTCGATCTGGCTGATCGCGGCGTCAAGGGCCGTTTGGCTCCGGTGGGGCTGGATGCTTTCATGGCCACCGAACGCGGGGTTTATCGCCCCGGCGAGACAGTCAACCTCACCACGTTGCTGCGTGACCCGGCGGGCAAGGCCGTGGCCGGTCTGCCGCTGACCTTGATCTTCAAGCGGCCTGATGGCGTCGAGCACCGCCGTGTCGTGGTGCAGGATCAGGGCGGCGGAGGGCGTGCCCATTCGCTCGCGCTGTTCTCGGGCGCGGCGCGCGGCACCTGGCGTGTCGAGGCCTTTGCCGACGTCAAGGGCAAGCCCATCGGCGAGGCGAAATTTCTCGTCGAGGACTATGTGCCCGACCGTGTGGACGTGACCGTCGCCTCGCGGGCCGACACCATCCGGCCTGGTTCTGCCACCACCATCGACGTGACCGCGCGCTATCTCTATGGCGCGGTGGGTGCCGATCTGGCCGTCAGCGGCGAGGTGGTGCTCGGGCCAGCATCGAGGACACCGCTCAAGGGCTATGAGGATTTTCTGGTCGGGCTGACCGACGAGAAGGTCGAGCCTGTCACCAAGGAGATCGAGGAGGCCGGCAACACCGATGCGCAGGGCAAGGCCACCGTGGCTGTCACCTTGCCGGAAACAGAAGCCCAGCGCCCGCTGGAAGCCACGGTCCGCATCCGTGTCGGAGAGGCCGGGGGCCGCGCGGTGGAGCGCACGCTGAAGCTGCCCGTCGCGCTGTCCGAGCCGGTTGTGGCCGTCAAGAAGCTGTTCGAGGATGGCTCGCTCAGTGCGGGCGCGATGGCGAACTTCGCCGTGGTCGCCGCCAATCCTGATGGCTCGCGGCTGGCGCGCGAGGGTGTGACCTGGACCGTGTCGCGGATCGACCGCACCTGGCAATGGTATCTGGCCGATGGCCGCTGGAATTACGAGGCCACCCGCACCACCCGCCGTGTCGCCGATGGCCAGATCAGCCTCGGCACCGGCGATCCTGCCCGCCTAGCGATTCCCGCCGACTGGGGCACCTACCGGCTCGACGTCACCATGGGCCGCGCCCAGACCTCTCTGACCTATTCGGTCGGCTATACGGGCGAGCCCACCGCTGACACACCCGACGTGCTGGATGTCGCGCTGGACAAGGACGCCTACCGCGCCGGTGAGGCGATGGTGCTCAACATCAAGCCACGCTTCGCGGGCCGCGCCACGGTCGCCATCATCAGCGACAAGGCGCAGGACTGGCGCGAGATCGACCTGCCGGCAGGCGGCACACAAGTGCGGCTTGAGGCCAGCGCCAACTGGGGCGCGGGTGCCTATGCCGTCGTGCTCGCGCACCGCCCGCTGGATCAGGCCGCGAAACGCATGCCGGGCCGCGCGCTGGGTGTCGCGTGGTTCTCGGTCGACAAGGCGGCCAAGACGCTGCCCGTCGCGCTTGATCTTCCGGCCCGCATCCGGCCCCGTGCCTCGCTTGTCATCCCCGTGGCTTTGTCGGGTGTGGCAGCAGGTGAGGAGGCCTTTGTCGCGGTCTCCGCCGTTGATGTCGGCATCCTCAATCTCACGCGCCATGAGCCGCCCAAGCCTGCCGAGTTCTATTTCGGCCAGCGCCAGCTTGGCTCGGAGGTGCGCGATCTTTATGGGTTCCTGATCGACGGCATGCAGGGCACGCGCGGGGCCATCCGCTCCGGCGGTGATGGCGGTGTGGACACGTCCGTGTCGCCGCCGCGCGAAGCGCCGCTGGCGCGCTATTCCGGCGTGGTCAAGGTGGGCGCGGACGGCAAGGCCAGCGTGGCGTTCGACATCCCCGCTTTTGATGGTGCTGTGCGTGTCGATGTCATCGCCTGGAGCGGCGGCAAGGTCGGGTCAGCCTCCAAAGAAGTCATCATCCGCGATGCGCTGGTGGCGCAGGCCACCTTGCCGCGCTTTCTCAACCTGGGTGATCGGTCGCGCTTTCATGTCCGGATCGACAATGTCGAGGGCCCGGCAGGCGACTATGCTGTCGAGGTCGAGCCTGCAGGCGCGGTTATCATGCCGGCGGAGGCGCTCTCGCGGCGCGTGCAACTGGCGGCGGGCGCGGCCACGCAAGTCACCATCCCCGTCACCGCTGCTGGCGTTGGCGAGGCCAGCGTCAGGGTCAAGCTGTCAGGCCCGAATGGCGCGGGCGTCGAACGCACCTTGCCGATCCGTGTGTCGCCCGGCTCGGACGCCATCCTGCGACGCGTGGTGCGGCGCATCGCGCCCGGCGAGAGCCTCACCGTCTCGTCTGATCTGACACAGGATCTGCTGCCCGGTTCTGGTTCCGTCTCGACCTCGGTTTCGCTCTATGGCGGCATTGATGTGCCCGCGCTTCTGGCGGCGCTGGACCGCTACCCCTATGGCTGCACCGAGCAGGTGGTGAGCCGCGCGCTGCCGCTGCTCTATGTCAACCAGCTCGCCAGCCCCGAACGCATGGGCCTTGACGACAAGCTCGACGAGCGCGTGCGCGATGCCATCGACCGTGTGCTGTCGCGGCAGGATTCCAGCGGCTCTTTCGGCCTGTGGTCCGTCGGCGGCGATGATCTGTGGCTTGATGCCTACACGCTGGATTTCCTGACCCGTGCCCGCGAAAAGGGCTTCACCGTGCCCGCCCGCGCGCTCGACATCGGGCTTGACCGCCTGCGCAACCGCATCGTCAACAACCCTGAGTTCAAGGCGGATGGCGGCGAGCAGATCACCTATGCGCTCTATGTGCTGGCGCGGAATGGCCGGCCCATGATGAGCGACCTGCGATACATTCTCGACACCAAGCTGAGCGAGGCACCAACCCCGCTGGCCCGCGGCCAGATCGCGGCGGCACTGGCCCTTCTGGGGGACCGGACCCGCGCCGAGCGCGGCTTTCAGGACGCCATAAGGTCGCTGGTGGCGCTGCGTGACAACCCGACCGATTCCCGCCGTGACTACGGCTCGCGCCTGCGCGACTCCGCCGCGATCATGACACTGGCCGCAGAGGCCAACATGGCGCGGGGCGAACTGCTGCAGACCGCTTCGGTGCTGAACGAGGCGAGGGCTGCCAGCCGCTACACCTCGACACAGGAAAATGCCTGGCTCGTGCTGGCGGCCCAGGCCGGGCAGCGCGATGCGGCCCAGCTCACGCTGACCGTGGACGGGCAGGCCCAGACCGGTGCGCTGCACCGCAAGGACAGCGCCGCCGCGCTCGAAGCCAAGCCTCTGGTGATCGCCA
>JANMIB010000301.1:0-4000 GCA_031375605.1 Allobosea sp.
CCGTGATCATGGCCTGCTCGCCATCCTGCATGTCCAGACTGGCGATGGCGGAGGCCGCCAGCTCGCGGTTCACACCCTTGAGGCCAAGTTTCTGACGGGCCAGAGCGCTGCTTGTGCCCTTGCGCTTGAGCGTGCCGGCACTGCCGGCCGCAAAGGCTTTGTCGTCCAGCAGTTCCATGCGCTCAAGTGCATCGAGGACCTCGATGATGAGATCGCGCGTCTGAGGCGTGAAGAAGGCCTCCTGCCCGCGCAGACGGGCCTTGCGCACCAGAACACGCTCAAGGTTGGCCCGGCTGGTCGCATAGCGCTGCAGATAGGATTGCGCGGCATTGATCAGGTAGCTGCGCGAGACAGGTTTGGCCTCGCGCGGCGCAGGCCGATGACTTGCGCTGGTGCGCTTCCCGGAAAAACCGGCCATCAGGCTCAGTCCAGACAATCCAGCGGCACGATGGCATCACCGGCTGCTTCCAGGATTTCGGGCGTGGTCAGCGGGTTCGCCGTGCTCTTTGGCGCATCAACCGGAATGTTGGCAGATTGCAGGAAGGCCGTGACAGTGGCGAGACTGACGCCGAAGTTGATGTTCTGGGCCGTCCGGTTGTCATCGGTCGTGGTCATGCGCGCGACAACAACGCCAATAGCCAAGCCCGCCTGATCGAGGATCGGGCCGCCGGAATTGCCCGGCTGAGACGGCGCGGTATATTGCATCCGCGTGGCATCCTTGTCGGGGCCTCTGAGCGAGCTGACCACGCCTTCTGTGATGTTGACACCGCCAAGCTTGGAGCGCACCGGATAGCCGATGACAATCACGCGCTCGCCTGCGCGAATCACGGCGTTGCCATTCTTGCGGAACGAAATGAACCGCGAGTTGGCAGATGATGCGGCAGCGACCGGCTGCTCGAACGTCAGCAACGCCAGATCAGCTTCCTCATCTGACCTGATGACCTTGAGCGGGATGCCCGGCTGGCCATCACGCGCGATCAGCACCCGGTTGCAGCCCTCGATGACATGGTGATTGGTCAAGATGTGGCCCTTGTCCGAAACATGAAAGCCCGTGCCGGTGGAGACCAGCGTTCCGGGCTTGTCGCGCAGGAACAGTGATTGCAGTGGCGTGGCGCACAGATCCTGCCCGCGCTGCTCGCGCGAAATGTCGCCCTGATAGATCAGCTTGATGTCCCACAGGCACCCGGCGGATTTGGCCAGTCGCAGATCAAGCCGCATCTTGTTGCCAAGCGTGTGCGTGCCGAGCCGGTCATCGCCCCAGTGGCTGTCGGATGCCGGGGTCAGGAACAGCGATTGCAGCGGGGTGCGTCCGTCGTTCACGAAAGACACGTCATGGCCGCTTTCAGGCCCGCCGCCCTCTATGCGCGAGACGGTCTGCCCGCCAAACGCGATGTCATCCGGGCGGCAGATGTCCCGGTTCATCTGGCGCTGTTCACGGCCGCCTTCATAGACAATCCTGATGTCGAACAGGCACTGGTCGCCGCGCTCCACATCCGCGACAAAGCGTGCGCCGGGTGCCATCGGGGTCACCAGAAGGTTGTCGCCCCAGTTCATCGTGCGGGAGGAGGACACGAACAGCTCCTTGATCGGGCGCGTGCTCTCGTTGAGGACCGCGAGCGGCTTCTTGTCCTTCAGAACTTCGACGACCTTGTCAGCCTTGCCCTGCCCCCGCCCGGTGATGATGTCGGGGCCGAACACGTCGATCAGCGCACCCGAACACAGGTTGAGTCCACTCCTGATCTCGTCATCGGCACCGCTGATCACAATCTTCAGGTCGAACAGGCAAGACCGCGTCGGGCTGAGTTTCAGCACATGGATGTCGCGCGGCGTGACGGTGCTTGATTCCAGCCTGTCCTCGCCCCATGCCGCAATGCCCTTCGGACGCACGAACAGCGAGTTCAGCGGATAGCTGCCGCGATTGCGGAATTTCACCGAAACAGGCTCAGGTGGCGGGTTCAGGACCACAATCGGCGTCTTGCAGACATCGTGGCCCTCCACGATCTGCGCGTCGGCCTCCTTGAACTCGGCACTGAGCTGGATCATGCAGCCGTCGCCGCGCCTGAACCGGCCGATCGTGCGGTTGCCGGGCTTGATGGTGGGGCCCTTGAGCAGCACGGCTTCGTTTGGCGCACCGGGGTTGATGGTCACACCCGTCATGTCGGCCTTGGTGCGGTTGTGCACCACGAACATGCCGATGGGGCTGCGTTGCGAGGCGCCCACCATGCGAAAAATCGACAGTTCCTTGCTGCCGTCCAGCCTCAGACTTCGGGCGGCGCACAGGTTGACGTCAAGATCGACATCCTGCTTGCCGTCGGCATAGACCACCAGAATGTCGAAGTTGCATCCGTCCCCGCGCTCAAGTTTCAGCGCAAACCGACCCTCTTCCTTGATGGTGGCATCACCAAGCCGGTCATCGCCCCAGACCAAAGAATTGACCGGCGTCACGTAAAGATTGTTGACCGTGGAATCAGATGCGTTGACGACCGACAGGGATATTTGCCGCTGAACCTGTTCCGGCCCGCTGCGGCGCTGTGACTGCGCAAGGCTGTCTGTGCTCGAGACAACAGAGAACAAAGACAGCCAAACGAACAGGCAAGCCGTTTTGTAATGGAGCATGTGCAATCCTGTGCGAAGTTGCCGGATATTCGGCAACATAGAGCATGGCAAGGGTTGGTTGGGCAAACGGCACTCATAAGCCGCCCTTCTGGCCTGACGGCCATAACGTCGCGCGTTTCCGGAGCCATTCCCCCTTGGGTCAAGCCCGAGGGTACTCGGCCCCGGAAACACGCGGGTAGATTCTCCACCAATCTGCTTGAACAGAATACCCCTCGTCGCCTTGCCTTGCCTTTCCCTCACCGGCCATGTATCAGCCGCATACGCATTTCCATTCCTGCTGACACGAGAGGGACGCCGTTCATGGCCCGCGTCACCGTTGAAGACTGCATCGACAAGGTCGAGAACCGCTTTGAGCTGGTTCTCCTGGCCAGTCACCGCGCCCGGATGATCCAGTCTGGATCGACGATCCTGGTACCACGCGACAACGACAAGAACCCTGTCGTGGCGCTGCGCGAAATCGCGGACGAGAAGATCACGCCCGGCGATCTGAAGGAAGATCTGATCCACTCCCTGCAAAAGCATGTCGAGGTCGACGAGCCAGAGGCCGAAACCGTGCCGATGCTGACCTCGTCGGTATCAGCCACAAGCACCGCAAAGTCGTCCACTGACGATGCGGAGGTCACATTCGACCGGATGAGCGAAGAAGATTTGCTGCGCGGTCTTGACGGACTTGTGGCTCCCTCCGGCAACAGTCGCGACGACGACGAAGATTGATCTGATCCTTGGTATTCAAGCGACCAAGCAAGCCCGGCCTCGTGCCGGGTTTTTGTTTTTTGGTGCTTGAGACGCGAATTTGCTTGATGCTAGCAGGTTGCCGCCCGAATATCAGGCAGGTTCACCAACAGGATTGGTCTGACACGTCCAGATGATGCGGCAATACGAACTCGTCGACAGGGTCAAGCGTTACAACCCGAACGCTGACGAGGAGCTGCTTGACCGCGCCTATGTCTATGCGATGCGTGCGCATGGCACACAAAAGCGCGCCTCGGGTGATCCGTTCTTTGCGCATCCGCTGGAAGTGGCTGCCATCCTCACTGACATGCGCCTTGACGATGCCACCATCGTCGCAGCCGTTCTGCACGACACGGTCGAAGACACGACCGCGACCATCGAAGAGATCAACAACCTGTTCGGCACCGAGATCGGCCAGCTGGTCGACGGACTGACCAAGCTCAAGAAGCTCGATTTCGTCTCCAAGAAGGCCACGCAAGGCGAGAACTTTCGCAAGCTGCTGCTCGCCGTGGCCGCCGATGTGCGGGTGCTGCTGGTCAAGCTGGCCGACCGGCTGCACAACATGCGCACGCTCGACCACATGCGTGCGGACAAGCGGGTGCGCATCGCCGAGGAGACGGTCGAGATTTACGCGCCGCTGGCAGGCCGCATG
>JANMIB010000331.1:0-1812 GCA_031375605.1 Allobosea sp.
CCATGGGCGGCTGGGATACCAAGAAGAACGAGAAGGTCTGATCTTCAGGATTGCAGGCGCGCAGCTTGCCAAACCAGACATGAAGCAAGCGCGCGATGTGCGCTTGCTTTCCATTTTCGGGGTGCCCTTCAGCTTTTCGTCCTCAGGGCATGGCGCACAGACAATGAGTACCGGTTTGCGCATCTGGAATACTTTGACTTTATTTTGATCAAGGTGATGTCATCTTTCGAATTCGTGTTCTTGCCACTGGCATGATGATGTGGACCGGAAAAGGCGATGATGGCTGACGTCCGAAAGAAAACGCGTCTGAGCCCGCCTCTCATGTTCGCTTTCCGTGATGCGCACAGGGCGAAGGATTCGCGTCTGTCGGTCGGACAGAGCACATCCGGTGGCTCCGAAGTGTTGTCATCGCGAAAGTCCGTACGGATCGCCATCAACGAGAACCAGCTGCGGGGCGAACTGGCCCGCGACCTCGACATGCTGATGAACACCACCAACATGGCCTCCAGCATTGATCTGTCGGATGCACCCGAGGTCCAGCGGTCGATCATCAATTTCGGGTTGCCGGATATCGTCAATCGCAGCATCGACGAGCACCGCGTTGGAGACATCGTCGACGAGATCAAGACGGCCATTCTCGCGTTCGAACCACGCCTGATCAGCAAGACCATCGGCGTTTCGCGCGACATCACGGTGGATGCGGGCGTGCTGGCGATCCGATTCAACCTGTCCGGCGAAATGGCTTGCGATCCTGTTGCCATTCCTGTCGAGTTTGTTGCTGATCTCGAAGTCGGGACCGGCAAGCTCGCGATCAGAAAGCGCTAGGCTGGAATGGACCGGGAGCTTGTCGAATACTACAAGCGTGAGCTGTCCGTCCTATACGAGTACGCGGCTGCGTTCTCGGAGGAATACCCCGGCATTGCAGATCGCCTGGGTGGCCTGACGCGCGAGCGCGGCGACCCGATGGTGACAGGCCTGCTCGAAGGCACCGCCTTGCTGGCCGCGCGTGTGCAGCTGAAACTCAAGCACGAGTTCTCTGAATTCACCTTCAATCTGCTCGACCAGCTGCTGCCCAATTACATGGCTCCGACGCCATCCATGATGCTGGCGCAGATCAAGCCCGTATTTGGCGATCCCGATCTGCGCGCGGGACGCAATCTTGCCAAAGGCAGCGTGCTGGATGCGGTCTACCGTGACAAGGACCGCAACATCGCCTGCACGTTCACCTTGTGCGATGATGTGGTCTACGGACCATTCGACATTCCCCGCGCCGAATACCTGCCATCTGTGGCCCCGCTCCAGGCACTCGGGCTGAATGCAGGCTCTCAGGATGCCGCAGGCTTGCGTCTGTCGCTGCGGCTCAGGCTGATGGCGCAGGCCGATGACGAGCCTGCCGACACAGTTGCCATGGATCACCCGGTCTCCAGCATCGCAGGTTGCGGCATTGATGTCCTGCCGGTCTATCTTGTCGGGCCGGAGGCGGACGCGATCAGCCTTTACGAGCAGATTTTCTCGCATCTGAACGGCGTTCACCTGCGCTATCTCGACAGCTTCGGTGATGCGAAGTTCATCAATGTCGGCATCGACAAGATCGATCAGGTCGGGTTTGATCCTGACCAGCGCCTGTTGCCTTACGAGGAACGCCTGTTCCGCGGCTTCGAGCTTTTGCAGGAATACACGACCTTTCCGCGCAAGTTCATGGGGTTCCGCATCAGGGGCCTCAAGCGTCTGCTGGCTCAGGTCCGCGGGCGGACCGTCGATCTGATCATGACCTTTTATCAGTCGAATCTGAGGCTGGCGGCAGCCGTTGAT
>JANMIB010000348.1:0-3552 GCA_031375605.1 Allobosea sp.
ACGATGAAGACGGTGAAGCCGGAAGAGGAAGTCCGCGCCCGCCACATCCTCGTGGAGAAGGAAGACGAAGCCAAGGCGGCGCTTGCCCGCGTCCGCACAGGCGAGGATTTTGCCAAGATTGCCGCGGAGCTTTCCAAGGATCCCGGCTCCGGCAAGGAAGGCGGCGACCTGGGCTATTTCACGCAGGACAAGATGGTTCCGCAGTTCGCGGCCATGGCCTTCCAGCTCAAGCCCGGTGATGTCTCCGAGCCGGTGCAGACCCAGTTCGGCTGGCATGTCATCAAGGTCGAGGACCGGCGCGCCAGGCCCTTCCCGAAATTCGATGACGTGAGGGGCGAAATCGAGACCTATCTTGTCCGCAAGGCCCAACAGGACATCGTGGTGGGGCTGCGCGGCGCACTGAAGCTGGAGCGGCTCGATCAGCCAAAGCCCTGAAGGCTTGCTGAGAATCTTGGCTGACCATTCTGGAGAACGCTGATGGCTGGCAAGGACGTGCCCATTTCGCCGCTTGCACCGGTATCTTATCCTGATGCGCCAGCCATCGAAGGCGTGACATTCGCCACGGCGGAGGCAGGCATCCGCTACAAGAACCGTCGTGATGTGTTTCTGGCGCTTCTGGCACCGGGCACGGAGGTGGCTGGCGTCCTGACCACGTCCAAATGCCCCGGTGCGCCCGTGGAATGGTGCCGCGAGGCGCTTGCCGGCGGCAAGGCCCGCGCACTGGTTGTCAATTCGGGCAATGCCAACGCCTTCACGGGCCTGAAGGGCCGCCAGGCGGTGAAACTTACCGCTGACATCGCCGCGAAAGCTGTCGGCTGCAAGCCGGGCGAGGTGTTCATCTCGTCAACCGGCGTGATCGGCGAGCCACTGGACGCCACCAAGTTCGAGGGTGTGCTGGAAGCCTGCGCCAGCACCGCAAAGGATGGCCCATGGCTCGACGCCGCCCGCGCCATCATGACGACTGACACCTATCCCAAGGTCGCCGTGCGCACGGTCAGGCTTGGCGGCACCCTTGTGAACCTTGTAGGCATCGCCAAAGGGGCGGGCATGATCGCGCCGGACATGGCGACAATGCTGTCCTATGTCTTCACCGACGCGCCGATCTCCCATGAAGCCTTGCAGGCCATGCTGTCGGCCAGCGTGAAGACCAGCTTCAACGCGATCACGGTCGACAGCGACACCTCGACATCGGATACGCTTCTGGTGTTTGCGACCCAGGCCGCTGCAAGGCGCGGCGCTCCTCGCATCGAGGCTGCCAGCGACAGGCGTGCATCCGCTTTCAGGAAAGCGCTCGCCAACCTCCTGCTTGAACTCGCGCATATGGTCGTGCGCGATGGCGAGGGCGCGCGCAAGTTCGTGGGTGTGACGGTCGAGGGTGCGGTGTCAAACGCCTCCGCCAAGCGGGTGGCGCTCTCGATTGCCAACTCGCCATTGGTCAAGACCGCGATCGCCGGCGAGGACGCCAACTGGGGCCGTATCGTCATGGCCATCGGCAAGGCGGGCGAGCCTGCGGACCGCGACAAGCTCGACATCTTCTTCGGCGACATCCGCGTGGCGACAGCCGGTGCGCGCGACCCGGCCTACTCGGAAGCGGCGACCACGGCCTACATGCAAGGACAGGATCTGGCCGTGAAGGTCACGATGGGGCTTGGCAAGGGCCGCGCGACAGTCTGGACCTGCGATCTGACCAAGGCCTATGTCGAGATCAACGGCGACTACCGTTCGTGAGCGGAGCATTGAGGCCTGCTTCGACATTTTTTGTATTCGGACATCTCGCCATCTGTGCTGTCACCTGGGGATCGAGCTTTATCTTCATAAAGCTCACAAATGGTGAGATCGATCCCTTGACCCTGTCCTTCATCAGGGCTGGCATCGCCGCTGTTGCGATGGCGGGGTGGGTAATGTGGCTAAGACAGATGCCTTGGCCTTCTCGAGATGAATGGCAGGACTGGCTTGTCCTCGGTAGCGTAAATGGCTGGATCCCAAACATCCTTGTTGCCTTCGCGCTTGAGCGCATGGCTGCCGGCATGGCTTCGATGGTGCAGGCCGCAACGCCGCTTTTCACTGCTTACTTCGCACATATTCTATTTGCAGACGAACGGCTCAGCCGCCAACGTATCCTTGGCCTTACAATAGGCTTTGGCGGTACAATGTTACTGGTCGCACCGCGTCTCGGGCAAGGAGGTGCCGAGGCGTGGGCCATACTGGCCATGATCGGTGTTGTCGTCGGCTACGGGTCTGGCAATATATATGCGCGTTTTCGCCGTACTGTGCGGCCGGAAAGGCTAGCACTCGGGCAACAGGTTGTCTCAGCGGCGGTATCTTTGCCACTAGCCTTTCTGATCGTTGGTCCCCTGGCTACAACAGTGGCCATGCAGAACCATGGCTGGTCCATGATTGCGCTTGGCCTGTTCTGTACAGCGCTGCCGATCCTGATGTTCATGCGCCTCATCACGCGCGCTGGACCAACCAAGGCTTCAATGACGGGCTATCTTGCGCCCGCTACTGCGGTGTTCCTCGCAACACTTATCCTCGGTGAGCGTCTCTCTATAGTCCAGATTGCAGGTGGCCTGGTGATTTTGATTGGGGTCGCGATCATCACCTTCGCACCACCTTCTCGCGTTACTTAAGAATGGCCAGATCATGAAGCTCACCCTGGTCGTTGCCTGTGCACTGATCGATGCGGACAACCGCGTGTTGGTCACCCTGCGCCCTGAAGGCAAGGCACTGGCGGGCTTGTGGGAATTTCCGGGCGGCAAGCTCGAACCAGGCGAACGGCCCGAAGTGGCCTTGATCCGCGAACTGAAGGAAGAACTGGGTATCGACGTAAAAGAGGCCTGCCTCGCGCCGCTCACGTTCGCAAGTTACGGCTACGAGGGTTTTCACCTCCTGATGCCGCTTTATGTCTGCCGCAGATGGGAAGGTTTGCCTGTCCCGCAGGAGATGCAGGCGATGAAATGGGTCAGGCCCGGCAAGCTGCGCGAACTCGCCATGCCGCCAGCGGATGAGCCGCTGATCCCGCCACTGATCGACCTGCTGGGGCCGTGAACCCGAAACCGGTTTCCGCTTTCGGCTGGTGGCCTCTACACCCGCATCGGCATCAGCACATACAGCGCGCTGGCGCCTTCACGATCCTGGATGACCGTTGGCGAGCCTGGATCTGCGAGCTTGAACAAGGCCTTGTCGCTGTCGAGCTGGCCAAGGATGTCGAGCAGATAGCGGGCGTTGAAGCCGATATCGAGCGGGCTCGCATCATAGGTCGCTTCCATTTCCTCGGTTGCGGACCCAGAATCAGGATTGGTCACAGCCAGGGTGATGCGGCCCTCTGCCATCGACAGCTTCACCGCGCGTCCGCGTTCTGACGAGATGGTGGAAACACGGTCAACCGAGATGGCAAACTCGGACCGGTCGACCCAGAGTTCCTTGTCATTGCCGGACGGGATCACGCGGCCATAGTCGGGAAACGTGCCGTCGATCAGCTTTGAGGTCAGCACCACATCGCCGACCGTGACCTTGATCTTGGTGGGTGACAATTGCACCTCGACCGACACA
>JANMIB010000366.1:0-17871 GCA_031375605.1 Allobosea sp.
GGGGCCGGATTCCTTCGGGCCTGGACAGGCTCCCGATGACCCGCGCCATTACACCGCGCCGGTTTATGTCGCCCGGCGCCGGGCGCGGCAGGAAGGCTTCACGCTGATCGAAGGATCGAGTTTCGCCACACAGCCGTCCGGCACCTGCGCCCGGTCAGCCTATGAGGAGATGCGCGACGAGATCCTGGCGCAGTGCAAGGCTGCGATGCCGCTGGACGGCGTGATGCTCGGACTGCACGGCGCGATGGTGGCCGAGGGTTATGACGATGTCGAAGGGGACGTGATCGACTGCGTGCGGAAGATCGTCGGCACCAAATGCGTGATCGGCGTCGAGCTTGACCCGCATTGCCACCTGACGCTGAAGCGCGTGGCGGCTGCCGACATCATCATCCTCTACAAGGAATATCCGCACACCGATTTCGTGCCGCGTGCCGAAGAGTTGCTGACGATTGTGCTCGGGACCATCCGCGGCGAGATCAAGCCTGTGGCGAGCCTTTACGACTGTGCGATGATCGCGTTTTTTCCCACCACGATGGAGCCGACACGTTCGTTCGTGGACAGGATGTCCGCGTTGGAAGGCAAGGGCGGGGTGCTGTCGGTTTCGCTGGGCCACGGCTTTCCCCATGCGGATGTGCCGGAAATGGGCACGCGGGTTCTGGTTTACACCGACAATCGCAAGACCGATGGCGACGCGCTTGCCACGCGCCTTGGCCGCGAGATCGTCAGCCTCAGAGGCAAGATTTCGCCGAAGAATGTCAGCATCAACACGGCACTTTTGCGGGCCGCGAAGGTTGACACGGCCAAGGGGCCGGTGGTGATCGCGGAGGCGGCCGACAATGCTGGCGGTGGCTCTGCGTCCGACAACACCATGACCCTCAAAGCCTTGATCAACCGGGGCGCGACAAACGCAGCGCTCGGCCCGATGTGGGATCCACAGGCGGTGCGCTTTGCCGAACTGGCAGGTCTGGGCGCGAAACTCCGGCTGCGCATCGGGGGCAAGACGTCCGAACTCTCAGGCACGCCTGTTGATTGCGAGGTCGAGGTGGTGGGCCTGTGCAAGGGCGGCTGGCAATCGTTCGGCGATGCCAAGGTCCACATGGGCGACATGGCAGCGCTGAGGATCGACGGGCGCATCGACGTGGTCTGCATCACGCACCGCACGCAGGCGCTGGGGCGCGAGCTGTTCACCAATGTCGGCATCGACCCTGCAGGAAAATCGGTCATCGTCGTGAAATCGGCACAGCATTTCCATGCCGCCTTCGGGCCGATCGCGTCCAAGGTCATCTATGCCGAAACACAGGGGCCTTCGACCCAGAACTATGCGACCCATGCCTATACCAAGATCAAGAGGCCGCTTTATCCGATGGCTCAGAACCCCGGTGACGGGTCGTTGATCCTTTGAGCCTCACCTATCCGGCGCTCAGCTGGATGCGGCGAGCGGCTCTGATGAGTGGCGGCAAGTAGCGCTCGACCATTTCCTGCTCGGAAACGCGGGCGGCCTGTGCGCTCAGATTGATGGATAGCCGCGCATTCCTCGGGCGGCCCTCGATGGCGACCGCGATGGAGCGCAACCCGATTTCCAGTTCCTCGCTGACCAGCGCGAAGCCTCGTGAGCGGACGGCTGCCAAGCGCTCCTTGAGGGCTGGTTTGCTGGTCAGAGTGCTGGGTGTCCGCGCTGCGAGGGTCGATGACTGGAAAAACGCATCCAGTTCGTTGTGCGTGAGTTGCGCCAGGAGTGCCTGTCCCATCGCTGCGGCATGGGCGGGCAGGCGTGAACCCACGGCCAGGCCCACTGTCATGATCCGGTGGCGGGCCGGGGAGCGCGCCACGTAGACGATGTCATTGCCGTCAAGCGTGGCCGCCGAGGCGGACTCGCCGATGTCTGCCGTCAGATCCTGCAAAATGTCCCGCACGGTTTCCAGCTCCGACATGCCCGAGAGATAGGCATGGCCAAGTTCGAGCACACCGGCTGTCAACTCGAAATTCTTGCCATCCGTGCGCGCCAGGTTCTCGGCGCACAATGTGTAGAGAAAGCGCCGTGCGGCAGCGCGGGTCAGCCCTGTGCGCTGTGCCACATCGGTGATCGTGAGGCGGCGGACACCGGCAAAACACTTCAGGACGGCAAGGCCGCGGCTGAAAGACTCCACAGTTTCCAGTTTGAGCGCCATGGGACAGCACTCCTCCCAAGTTATCCACAAACAAGATCTGCCGTCTAGCTGTTCGTCCAACGAACATCAAGTTGCTGAACGCACAGCTGCTTGAAGCCGAAGGCTTGCCGCGCCAATGTGATCCATGGGACTTGAGACGGAGAAGGCGCTGCGATGGCAAAGTTCATGTCTCTCCCGGCGGCGGTGGAGCACCATCTGCGCGATGGCGTAAGCGTCGCCATGGAGGGCTTTACGCATCTCATTCCCTATGCCGCAGGCCATGAGGTGATCCGGCAGGGCAGGCGTGATCTGACCATCATCCGGATGACACCCGACATTCTCTATGATCAGTTGATCGGCATGGGGCTGGTGCGCAAGATGGTGTTCTCCTGGGGCGGCAATCCTGGTGTCGGTTCGCTCCACCGGATGCGGGATGCCGTCGAGAATGGCTTTCCCCGAAGGCTCGAACTGGAAGAGCACAGCCATGCGGCCATGGCCAATGCCTACGAGGCCGGGGCATCGAACCTGCCCTTTGCGGTATTTCGCGGCTACAAGGGCGTCGATCTGCCAAAGGTAAATCCGAACATCCGCACCGTGACCTGCCCTTACACCGGCGAGGTGCTTGCGACCGTGCCGGCGATCCGCCCAGATGTGGCGATGATCCATGCGCTGAGAGCGGACCGGCAGGGCAATGTCATGCTCGAAGGCATCGTCGGTGTTCAGAAGGAGGCGGTGCTGGCAGCAAAGGCGTCGATCATCACGGTCGAGGAAATTGTCGAGGATTTCGGCATGCGCAACGCCAACGCGATCATCCTGCCGCACTGGGCCGTCGATGCCATCGTGCATGTTCCGGGCGGGGCCTATCCGTCCTATGCCCATGGCTATTACAAACGGGCAAATGCCTTCTACATCGGCTGGGATGCGATCTCGCGGGAGCGTGACAGTTTCGCGGCCTGGATGAAGCAGCATGTGCTGGAGGGGTCCGAAGCTGACTTTGCCAGTCTCGCCTTCGGGCATGGCAAGGCAGCGTGAGGGCGGGGTGATGAGCAGCTACACATCAACCGAAATCATGACCATCGTTGCGGCCCGAGCGCTGAAGAATGACGACATCTGCTTTGTGGGGATCGGCGCGCCATCCGCTGCCTGCAACCTGGCCAGGCTCACCCATGCGCCCGAGATCACGCTGATTTACGAGTCCGGCACCATCGGCACGGAACCGGACGTGCTGCCGCTGTCAATCGGCGATGGCGAGTTGTGCGATACGGCGCTCACCACGGTGTCGGTGCCGGAGATGTTCCGCTACTGGCTGCAGGGCGGGCGCATCACGCTGGGCTTTCTCGGCGGCGCGCAGATTGATCGCTTTGCCAATCTCAACACAACCGTCGTGGGAGATTACGATGCGCCAAAAGTTCGGCTTCCGGGCGGAGGCGGGGCACCCGAGATCGCGTCCAATGTGGGCGAGGTCTTCATCATCATGGCGATGAACCCGCGCGCCTTCATGGCGAAGTTGCCCTTCATCACCTCGATGGGCCATGGCAGCGGCAGGGGCGCGCGCGAAGCGTTGGGCCTCAAGACCAAAGGCCCGACACGGTTGATCACGGACCTGTGCCTGTTCGAGCCAGACCCCGAGACCAGCGAAATGACCGTGACATCGATTTATCCGGGCGTGACACGCGATGCCATTCAGGCCCAATGCGGTTGGCCCGTGCGATTTGCCGCCGATGTGTCTGAAACTGTTGCGCCGAACGGCAACGAACTTGCCGTGCTGCGCGATCTGCAATCGCGCACCCGACAAGCCCATGCCGCCTGAGAGGGAAAACCAGATTTGAGCAAGATCCTGACCTATCCGCGCGAAGGCCTGATTGCCCATCCGCCATCCCTTCACCCGCCCTACACCAGCACGGTGAAACGGGCACCCTCGAAGCCGCTTGTGCTCTTGCCCCATTCGCTGGGTGAGGTGACAGGGCCTGTCTATGGCCATGACAGCGTGCTGGCTTCGGAAGCCGACCTGACCAGGCAACATTCAGGCGAGCCGCTTGGCGAGCGCATCATCGTGACGGGCCGGGTTCTCGATGAGGACGGCAGGCCGGTGCCTGACACACTGGTCGAAGTCTGGCACGCCAACGCTGCGGGCCGCTACATCCACGTCAAGGACCAGCACCCCGCGCCGCTTGATCCCAACTTCACCGGCGCGGGACGCTGCATGACCGATGCGGACGGGCGCTACCGCTTTGTCACCGTCAAGCCGGGTGCCTATCCCTGGCGCAACCATCACAATGCCTGGCGGCCGGCGCATATCCATCTGTCCCTGTTCGGGCACAGTTTTCTCAGCCGCCTTGTCACCCAGATGTATTTTCCCGGTGATCCGCTGTTTCCGTTCGATCCGATCTTCAACTCGATCCCTGACGAGGCGGCGCGCAACCGGCTGATCTCGCGCTTTGATCTGGACACGACCGAGCCTGAATGGGCGCTCGGCTACCAGTTCGACATTGTCCTGCGCGGCAGGGCTGCGACCCCGATGGAGGAGCCGCACGATGACTGATCCCAAGCCCGTCCTTGCCCTCACGCCGTCGCAGACGGTCGGCCCGTATTTCCACTACATGCTGACGCCAAAGGCCTATGGCGGCCGCGAGATCTTCACCGCTGATCTCACCACGCAAGGTTTGCAGGGCGAAAAGCTGCGCATCGAAGGCCGTGTGTTCGATGCGGATGGCGCGCCGATGCCCGATGCGCTGATCGAGATCTGGCAGGCGGATGCGAGCGGGGCCTTCGCACACCCGGCCTCGCCCAAGCCCGTCTCCAACGGCTTTCGCGGCTTTGGCCGCTGCCCGACCGATGCACACGGGGCCTTTGCCTTCGACACTATCATGCCAGGCGTGGTCGCAACCTTCGATGGCAGGCCGCAATCGCCGCATGTCGCCGTGCATGTGTTCGCGCGCGGCATGCCCAAGCATCTGGCGACACGCATCTATTTCGCAGGCCGCGCTGACCTCACTACCGATCCGGCGCTGTTGCTGGTGCCTCAAGAAAGGCGCGAGACGCTGCTTGCCCGCGAGATTGCCAAGGGACTTCGCGAATTCAACATCAGGCTTGGCGGCGACGCTGAGACGGTGTTCTTCGACATCTGACATCACGGCAATGTTGCCACTGCAGAACGGGACATCACCATGCCAGAAGCCATCATCAACGGCGTGACGCTGCACTACGATGTGCGTGGCCCTCAAGGTGCGCCGCCCGTGGTGTTTTCCAACTCGCTTGGCACCACGCGGCAGATGTGGAGCGCGCAGATCGCCGCCATGGCAGGGCGGTTCCGCTGCCTGAGTTATGACACGCGAGGGCACGGCCTTTCGCCCGTGGTGACACCTCCATTTGCGATTGCCGATCTGGCCGACGATCTGGCGGGGCTGATCGAACACGTGTTTGGCAAGACGCCAGTGCATGTTGTCGGGCTGTCGCTGGGCGGGATGACGGGCATGGCGCTGGCGATCAGGCGGCCTGATCTGGTCGCTTCCCTGACACCGATGGCGACCTTCGCGAAGACAGCGGCTCCCGCTGGCTGGATCGAGCGCGCGGCCAAGGTGCGCAGCGACGGTGTCGAGGCCATCGGCGAGATGATCCTGGGCCGCTGGTTCACGCCTGGGTTTGCTGCGGCAAGGCCGGAGGTGTTTGGCCATGCCCGTTCCATGATGCTCTCAACCCCGCGCGAGGGCTATGCCGCCTGTTGCGATGCCATCCGTGACCTTGACCTGATGGCCGGGCTGGCGGGCGTGACAGCGCCGACCATGGTGTTTTCCGGTGCGGATGATCCTGCCTCGCCCCCTGAGTTGCAGGATGACATCCGCGCTGCCATTCCCGGCGCGGGACTGGTCCGCCTGAGCCCTGCCGCCCACATCATGAACATGGAACAGCCCGAGCAGGTCAGCGCGCTGCTGATCAGCTGGCTCGATCTCAACCGTGCCCGGCTTGGTGCGCCTGCAACCAAGCCAGCGTTGCTGGAAGAGGGGATGGCCAACCGCAAGGCCGTGCTGGGGGCTGCCCATGTCGAACGCTCGCTGGCCAATGCCGGCGCGTTCGCAGGGCCATGGCAGGAGTTCATCATGCGCACGGCCTGGGGCGAGGTCTGGGGCGATGCAACGCTGCCATGGAAAACCCGCTCTCTGCTGACCTTGCAGACGATGATCGCGCTGAACCGCGAGGAAGAGTTCAAGCTGCATCTCAGGCCCGCATTGCACAACGGGGTTTCGCTGGCCGAACTGCGGGCGGCGCTGATCCAGGCGGCGGTCTATATCGGCGTTCCGGCGGCAAACAACGCTTTCAGATGGGCGAAGGACGTGCTGGGCGATGAGCTGGAGAGTGTCGGGTAGAGGCGGAGCGCTCCAAATCACCCAAGATACCCAAGCGGCAGTTCGTGGGTGTCCTTGATCTCCTCCATCACGAAGCTTGCCGAGACATCGACCATGTCGACACGCGAGATCAGGCGCTGGTAGAGCCTGTCATAAGCAGCCACATCGGGCACGCGGGCACGCAAAATGTAATCAATGTCGCCAGCCGTGCGGTAAGCGCCCGTGATCTCCGGAATATCTGCGAGCGCTGCCCGAAAATCCCTGGCCCATTCGGCGCTGTGGCGGCCTGTCCGCACCACAATGAACACCGACAGTGCGAGATTGAGCGCCGCAGGTGCCAGCAAGGCGACCCGCGAGGTGATGACGCCAGCAGCATCAAGTTGCTGGATACGCCGCCAGCAGGCGTTGCGGGACAATGCAATCCTGTCACTGAGAACATCGAGCGAAATGGTCGCGTCGCGCTGCAACTCGCTGAGGATACGTTTGTCAGTCTGGTCAATTTTGTGGGACATAATCCTATTCTCTTTGAATACTGGTGAAAACTATAGCATAAAATATCGCATTTCATCAACATTATGGGACACGCTTTTGCTGGTGTCTTGATAGACTTCAAAGGCTATCAAGGGGATACCGGCCATGTCCAATCCGTTCACACGTCATCCTGAGGCGCTCGGCGAAAGTTTCGGCCAGCATTTTTGGCATGCGATGAGCTATTCGGGCAGGCTGTTTCTCGCAGCAGGTGCTGCCTTCACGCACGCATTGCTGCCATTCCTGTTTGAAAAGACAGCCAGCAACGCCATCAAGACCATGTATGGCGAGATGACCAGCCGCGGTGCGACGGCTCCTGTCGAGCCGGTTTCGAAAATTCAGGCGGCTGAATGATCCGGCGGGGTTGAATCCCGCTGGCAGGCTGGCTATACGCAGGCCCGGCAGCAGTGTAGCTCAGTTGGTTAGAGCGACGGATTCATAACCCGTAGGTCACCAGTTCAAGTCTGGTCACTGCTACCAGTTCATCTCTCAGGGCTGGTTTGCAAGTTTCTTCAGGCGAACGACCTTGAAGTAGCCCGGCCCGACATATTCGGTCCTGTAGCGCCCGGTGGCCTTGCCCCAGTCCGTGATGCGGCTGACCTTGAAGTCTGTGCTCCATCCAACGGCCTTGGCGAGGGGCGCAAGCGCGGACCAGAACACGGCACTGATGCCTTCTGAATCGACGAGACGGCTGGAGATCACGATCTCGCCTCCCGGCTTCAGCACGCGGTCCATTTCACCGAGAGCCTGCTCGGGGTCCGGCACCAGCGTGATCACGAATTGCGCGGTCACGGCATCGAAGGCCTGATCGGGAAATCCCAGGCGGCAGGCATCCATGACGCACAGGCCCATGACCGCTGCGAGCGAGCGTTCGTGCACCTTGCGGTTTGCGACCTGCAGCATGTCTTCGGACAGATCAACTCCGACCACCCGGTGATCAGCCGGGAAATACGGCAGCGTCAGCCCTGTGCCGACGCCGATTTCAAGGATGTCACGGCCACATTTCACCGCCGCCTCGACAGCCTCACGCTGGGCGCGGGCGAGAAGCTTCGCATAGATCGCGTCGTAGAACCTGGCCCAGACGCGGTAGATCTTCTTCTGGCCATCAAGGTCATATGTCACTGCCATGATGGTGCAACCTTGATGATCAGACGCTTGCGGTCAGGGTGGGCGAGGTTGGGGCCAGAGGCTTCAGCATGACCCGTTGTTGAATGATGCCGCCGCCGAGCACGCGCGCATCCGGGGCTGCGCTGTCGTAGAGCACGCAGGCCTGGCCGGGCGCGACACCCTCTTCGGCATCGAGCAATTCGACCACCAATTCGCCATTGACGTCGCGCATCAGCGCCGGTTTTGGCGCGCGGGTCGAGCGCACGCGGGCAGCGACCTCGACCCCGTCGCGCATGGCTGCATCAAGTGCGGTGTCGCCAAGCCAGTTGAGATCGCGGACACGGATGCTGCGGGTGGCGAGTGCCGCGCGCGGGCCGACAATGACGCGGGCATTCTCCGCATCAAGCCTGATGACATAGAGCGCGTCCGCCGCCGCCACGCCGATGCCCTTGCGCTGGCCGACGGTGAACCTGAGGATGCCTTCGTGCTGGCCAAGCACCTTGCCATCCAGATCGACGATCTGGCCGGGGCGGGATGCGCCGGGCTTCAGGCGCTCGATCACGTCTGCATAGCGGCCCGACGGGACAAAGCAGATGTCCTGGCTGTCCGGCTTGTCTGCGATGGTCAGGCCAAGTTCCGCAGCCAGCTCGCGTGTGCGCGATTTTGGCAGCGACCCGAGGGGAAAGCGCAGCAGGTCAAGCTGGTCTTGTGTGGTGGCATACAAGAAATAGCTCTGGTCACGGTTCTCGTCAGCGGCCCGGTGCAGCGTGCGGTGCCCGTCGCTGCCTGCCTTCGAGACGACATAATGGCCGGTGGCGAGCGCGTCTGCGTTGAGTTCACGCGCGAGACCCAGCAGATCGCGGAACTTGACGGTGCGGTTGCAATCCACGCAAGGGATCGGCGTTTCGCCAGCCAGATAGCTGTCAGCAAAGCGCTCCATCACCTCGCTGCGGAAACGACTTTCATAATCGAGCACATAGTGCGGGATGCCGATGGTTTCAGCCACGCGGCGTGCATCGTGAATGTCCTGTCCGGCGCAGCAGGAACCTGCCCGGTGAACGGCTGCGCCATGGTCATACAACTGCAAGGTGACGCCGATGACCTCATAACCCTGCGACTTCAGCAGGGCCGCGACAACGGACGAATCCACGCCGCCCGACATCGCGACGACGACACGGGTTTCATGCGGTGGCTTGGCGATGTCGAGCGAGTTGAGCAAAGGGTTCTCTTGGCACGATGAGGCAGCTTTCATGCGTCATATAGGGCGAAAAGCTGCCCGATGCCAGCGGCGAAGGACGACTGTTTGCGCATGCACCGTGCGGCAGTTTTTGCCGGGTGAAACGGTGCAAACTGCCGGGTGACACATGGCGCGCGAAATCTGTGAATGAGATAAGTGTTTTATATCATGTATTTAAATGATTTTCCCACATGGCGCACCGCTTGCTTTCTCTGTCTGCAAAGAACATTGTGAGAGTGACCGTGAGCGTAGCCCCTTCTGTTTCATCTCCTTTTGCACAGCAGGCCCAGCGCCCGGCTCAGACGTCACGCCTTGACGAAAAGGCGGGGAGGTCACAGCCGTTCGCGCTTCCAGAGCGGGATGCACCGCGCCCTGAACGCGAGCGCCCTGATGCAAGACCTGTTGATTCACGACCTGTTGAATCCAGACCTGTTGAATCTAGACCTGCTGTCTCCGGGCCTCGCCCAGAGCGTGTCCAGCGGGATCGACCAGAGCGTACCGACAAGGCCGATGCAGCTGAGCGGCGCGAAGATCGCCGCGATGCAGACCAGCTTCAGGAGACCAGCCAGCAGACTGCCCGTGACGCAAGAGTTGCCAACGATGCGGCCCGCCACAAAGACATGACCTCCACTGATCATGCGGCAAGCCCCGCCAGGGATGCCAATGCGGACGATGGTGCCACCCAGGACAACAGCACAACGCCTGCCCTTGCCGGTGATGCTGTCGTGCAGGTCCAGCTTGATCTCAAGGCTGTCGCCGCCGAACCTGCACAGCAGGCTGGCAACGAGGTTGTTCCTGCTACAGAGGCGGAACAGAGCGGTGCAGAAGCAGCTGCCACAAGTCTTGTGTCTACAAGTCTTGCAGCCGTGCCCGTTGCGCCGTCAGGCCCGACCTCTTCCGCTCACCCGGTGGCCGTGTCTGCCAGTGAAGGTGCGGCAGGCGTGGCCGCTGGTGCTGATGCCGTTTTGACGCAGGCTGCCAGAACCGATGCCGGGGCTGCTTCGGCAGTGATGGATGCCGGTGCCGCAGCCCCGGAAGGCAAGACAGCTGCCGCAGAAGCTCCGCCCCGTGCCGCCGCTGGAGGGGTCGCGAAAGCTGATGAAAAGGCGAGCGAGGCGGCTCTGGCAAGGAGCAGGGCTGATCTGCTGTCACAGGCGGAAGGCTCCGGTAGCGGTGGCAAGCCAGCGGACGTGGCCAAGGACGTGGCCAAGGATGCGGCCAAGACCGAGCTGATGGCTCAACTCGAACAGGGAGCGGGCGCTCCGCCGCAGCTCCAGGCCAAGCCGGTTGATCTGTCATCGGCCAAGCCGGATGTGCCCGCTCCGTTAGAGGCGCCTTTGCCTCAAGGCGCAAAACCCATTCCTCCCAGCGCTGTGCCGGTCGAGATCGGCCTGCGCACCTTGCAGGGCTTGCGTGAATTTCAGATCAGGCTCGATCCGGCAGAGCTTGGCCGCGTCGATGTCCGGCTCGAGATCAATGATGACAAGACGGTCAGCGCGCGGGTTGTGGTGGACAGGGTCGAAACGCTGCACTTGCTGCAGCGCGACGCAAAGACACTTGAACGTGCCTTCGAGCAGGCTGGCCTCAAATCATCCGACAGCGGCATCGACATCACGCTGCGCGATCCGGGGCAGCAGGCGCACCAGAGACGCGGCGAGGAATGGGCAGGCGAGGGGCAGGTTTCAGGTCGCCGCAACGCCTCTGCCGTGAGTGTTGAACCGGTTCTGATTCCCATCCGCCGCACGCTGCATGTCGGCGCGCTTGACCGCTCGATCTGAGGACCATTGCCATGACCACAATCGCCGCCGCACAATCAGCTTCCACAGCCGCCGCCACGACCACGACCGCCAAGAAAGATGCGCGGCAGCAGATTGCCGGGAACTTCGACCAGTTCCTCTCTCTGCTGACCACGCAGCTCAAGAACCAGAACCCGCTTGAGCCGCTGGACACCAACCAGTTCACCCAGCAGCTTGTGCAGTTTGCGCAGGTCGAACAGCAACTGAAGCAGAATGATACGCTGACCTCGCTTCTCAGCATGAGCAGGTCAGCCTCGACCTCCAATGCCATGAATTTCGTGGGCAGCCGCGTGACGACCGACGGCTCGACCAGCAGCCTCAAGGACAGTGCGGCCGAATGGCGGCTTGAGGCGCCCCGCGGCGGCAGCGCGACGATCACCATCAAGAACAAGGCCGGAAGCGTGGTGGCAACCGAAGCCCTGACGCTCAACGCCGGTGCGCAAACCTTCAAGTGGAATGGCCGCACCTCGACGGGAGGGGCTGCTCCTGATGGCGACTACTCCATCGTCGTCGATGCGGTGGACGCACAAAAGAACCGCATTGCCGTGACAACTGAAGTGACGGGGATTGTGGACGGCGCTGATTTCTCTGGCGAGACACCTGTGCTGATCATCGGCAACACCCGCACGCCGGTCGAGAAGGTCAAATCGGTGAGCCGCCTGTGATGGTTTCAAACCCTGAACCTGTCGTGGTTTCCGGGGCTTCTCCGGGGTGCGAATCACTGTTTTTCGGGAACTGCGACGCCCTTAGTCAAATTTTAAGTGGCGATGCCTTACATTCCTACGGACATTGGTCTGTAGAGTTGTGTGAGCGTAAAATGACCGAGGGTCTTAGACCACGAGTGAAGTATGTCATCGGCCCCGATGGGAGCCCATTGACGATTGCGGATCTGCCGCCTCCGGGCACGCACCGCTGGGTGATCCGTCGCAAGGCGGAGGTTGTCGCGGCTGTGCGCGGCGGGCTTCTCAGCCTTGAGGATGCCTGTTCGCGCTACACGCTGACCACCGAGGAATTCCTCGGCTGGCAGATGTCGATCGACCAGCATGGTCTCGCAGGCTTGCGGACAACGCGCATCCAGCATTATCGGCAATAGATCATCCCTCATCGTGGTGAATTCCATCTCGATGCGGAAGGATGATCGTTGACGACAAGTGAGAGCATTGCTCTTGCGCAAAATCGGTTCCCGAATTTGCGCGCGATGCTCTAAACGCAATTTTCACGTCCGTTATCATTCTGTAAGCCGTTTTCAGCGCGTCCAGGCGCTGCAAACGGCTTATTTTTTTGCGTGAGGGCCTGCTGTTAACGGGTTGCTAACCACGCACCGGGAAAAACTTGCCTACCAACCGAAAAGTGTTCGCGTCGTGCGGACCTTCAGCTGGTGCAAAGACGGTGCGAGGGAACGGCGTGAACAGCGTGGTGCAGCAGTTCAGCAAGTTTGGAGCAGGCAGGCTTGCCGCCATGCTGATGGTGACGGTTGCGCTGCTTGGTTTCTTCGGTTTCGTGATCTTCCGCTTTTCGCAGCCCAGCATGGGGTTGCTCTACAGCGATCTGTCCGCCTCCGATGCCGCCCAGGTCATCAAGGATCTCGAAGCGCGCAACATCCGCTACGAGGCACGCGGGGATGGCCAGACCATTCTGGCAGCCAAGGCGGACATCCCGAAAATCCGCATGGAGCTGGCCGGCAAGGGCCTGCCGTCCGGCGGGGGTGTGGGTTATGAGATTTTCGACAAGGGCGATGCGTTCTCGTCGACCAGCTTTGTCCAGAACATCAACCATCTGAGGGCGCTCGAAGGCGAACTCACCCGCACCATCCGCTCGATTGGCCGGGTCCAGAATGCCCGCGTGCATCTGGTCATGCCCGAGCGCAAGCTGTTCGAGCGTGATCGCGAGCCGCCGCGCGCGTCCATCGTGCTGAAATTGCGGGGCGAGCTAGATGCCGGGCAGATCAGGGCCGTGCGGCATCTGGTGGCGACAGCCGTGGAAGGTCTCAAGCCAGAGCGCGTGTCGATCGTCGATGAAAACGGCCGGCTGCTGGCCGATGGCGCACAGGGCGAAAACGCCATGGCGGGTGCAGGTGCCGAGGAGCGCCAGACCGGCATCGAGCGCCGGGTGAAATCCCAGGTCGAGGAAATCGTGGCCAGTGTCGTGGGGTCTGGCCGCGCCCGTGTGCAGGTCAATGCCCAGCTCGAGATGAACCGGGTCGAGAGCCGCTCGGAAACCTTCGATCCGGAAAGCCGCGTGGCGCGCTCGACCCAGAGCCGCACCGAGAGCGCTGCCACCAACGAGCCGCGTGAAGGCGGGGTGTCAGTCGGCAACGAGCTTCCGGGCGCGCAGGGACAAGGCGGGGCACAGGCCCAGAACCGCGAGGCCAGCAACAAGAACGAGGAAGTCACCAATTTTGAGATTTCCCGCACCACCCGCACCGAGGTGCTGGAAGGAGGCCGCTTGCGCCGCCTTTCGGTGGCCGTGCTGGTCGATGGTGTCTATGCACGCGCTGCAGCAGGCGGCGAGGCCACTTACCAGCCGCGTTCGCCTGAAGAGCTTGAGCGCATTGGTTCGCTGGTGCGCACAGCCATCGGCTTTGACCGCCAGCGCGGGGACCAGGTCGAGGTCATCAACCTCCGCTTTGCCGATGCACCCCAGGTTGTCGATCTGAAGGAGCAGACCTTCTGGCAGCAGATGTTCTCCTTCACCAAGGAAGACATGCTGCGCGCCATCGAACTGGGTGTGATCGCGCTTCTGACACTGATCGTTCTGATGACGGTCGTGCGCCCGCTTCTCAGGCAGGTGCTCGGGCCTGATGCCCAGCGCCGGATCTCCAGCGCCGGAGAGGGAGGCGCTTCGGGCGGCGGCATGCAGATGCTGCCAACTGCCGACGGCCAGCAGATGATCGCAGGCCCAGGCATACCGGACACACCTTCCGAACGCATGCTGGCGCTCGCCCAGATCAAGGGCCAGATCAAGGCACAATCGGTCGAGAAGATCGGCTCGATGGTTCAGGCCAACCCGAGCGACTCCGTCGCCGTGATCCGTTCATGGGTCCACGAGCAGCCCGCCGGGGCCGCGTAAGCCATGGCCGTCGCTCCCCGCCCGTCAAGTGCGCCCATCGTCAATCTCCCGGTCAATGACCTGACCGGGCCGCACAAGGCGGCCGTGATCCTGCTCCTGCTGGGTGACGAGTTCGGCAAGCCGGTCTGGTCAGAGATGGAGGAGCACGAAATCCGCATCATCTCGCGCTCGATGACCGAGCTTGGGACCGTCGAAGCCGAGACAGTCGAGCGTGTGATGGTCGATTTCGTGGCGCGCCTGTCCAATGCCGGTTCGGTCACAGGCTCATATGATCGCACGGAGGCTCTGCTGACCCGCATATTGCCGAAAAACCAGGTATCCAACATCATGGAAGAAATCCGCGGACCGGCAGGCCGCAACATGTGGCAGAAGCTCGCCAACATCGAGGCGGCGGTGCTCGCCAATTTTCTGAAAAACGAGTATCCGCAGACGGTTGCGGTAGTGCTTTCCAAGATCAAGCCGGACCATGCGGCGCAGGTCCTCAGCCTTCTGCCGGAAGAATTTGCGGTCGACGCCGTCCAGCGCATGCTGCGCATGGAAAACGTCCAGAAAGAAGCGCTCGACCACATCGAACAGACGCTGCGCTCCGAATTCGTGGCGACACTGGCCCAGACGCAGCGCCGCGACCCGCACGAGATCATGGCGGTGATCTTCAATTCGTTCGACCGGCAGACCGAGACACGTTTCCTGTCCTCGCTGGATGCCATCAGCAAGGATGCCTCGCGCAAGATCCGCGCGCTGATGTTTACCTTCGATGACCTGCAGAAGCTCGATCCGGCAGGCGTGCAGACGCTGCTGCGCGTGATCGACCGTGACACGCTGGCCCGCGCACTCAAGGGCGCGAACCAGGCGGCAAAGGACTTCTTCTTTGCAGGCATGTCGAGCCGTGCCGCCAAGAACCTGCAGGACGACATGCTCAGCCTCGGGCCATTGCGCCTGAAGGAGGTCGATGAGGCCCAGTCCAAGATGGTGGTCATGGCCAAGGATCTTGCCGAAAAGGGTGAGCTCGTGATCGCCAAGAACAATGCCGAAGACGAACTGATCTATTGATGATGGACCAGCCATGACCGTCGCAAAATTCATGTTCGAGACTGATTTCCGCAGCGAAGCGCGTGGCCGCCGTGTCACCGATGTCGATGTGGCGACCGCGCGCGAGCAAGGTTTTGCCGAGGGCCATGCGCAGGGCCTTGCAGCAGCACAGGCCCAGGCGAACGCGGCGCTCATGCACATGGCCGGTGTGATCGCCGCGCAGGCGGAGCGCCTGCTGGCCGCGCAGGACGGGCGCATCGAGATGATCGAGGCTTCCGCCGCCGTGCTGGCCGTCAAGATCGCCCGGCGGATGGCCGGCGCTGCACTGGCTGACAGACCACAGGCCATCATCGAGCAGGCTGCCCGCGAGTGCCTTGTCCATGCCCGCATGGCGCCGCATCTGGCGGTGCGTGTCAACGAGGCCCATGTCGAGGATGCCGAGCGATTGTTCGGCAAACTGACACGCGAAAGCGGTTATGCCGGCAAGGTCATCATTCTGGGTGAGCCCGAAATCTCACCGGGTGATGCACGTTTTGAGTGGGCGGATGGCGGCGTCGTGATCGACAACGCTGCGCTGGACCTCAGGATTTCAACCGCTGCCGAGACTGTTCTCGGGCCTCATTCTGCCTCGTGAGAGCATTGCGCACAAAAGTGGGTACTGGTTTTGTGAGGACGCAATGCTCTATCTTATTGTTGTCGATCATCTTTCCGCATTGAAATGGATTCCATTTCCAATGCGGGATGATCTTGTGAGCTGAAGGACATATCACCATGGCCAATGAAGATCTTCCGCTTCCACCCCTGACACCGGGCAACGGTCTGCCGGGCCATGCCGGGCAGTTGAGTGTGGACCGCTCCGGGCCTGTGGCCAACAAGACCGCCGAGGATCTGGAACAGGTCTTTGATGTGCCGGTGACGGTGGCCGCGATCCTGGGATCGCACCGCATGCCGATCGGTGATCTCCTGAAGCTCCAGCCCGGTGCCGTGCTGGAGCTTGACCGCCGCGTGGGCGAGGCCATCGACATCCTGGTCAACGACCGGCTCGTGGCGCGCGGCGAGGTTGTGATCGTCGAGGAAAAGCTCGGCGTGACCATGACCGAGATCATCAAGGCCGAGCGTTGAGTTTTCAGGGGTGCGGGGCGTTCCACCGAAGTGAAGGATTGAGCCATGAGATTACTGATTGTCGGAAGCCTCAAGGGGCAATTGATCACCGCAGCCAAGATCGCGGTGGCACGCGGGGCAAGCGTGTCGCAGGCCGACACCATCGAACAGGCGCTGATGGTGCTCCGGACCAAGGGCGCGGACCTCGCCATGGTCGATGTGGCGCTGTCCATCCGCACGCTGGCCAACGCGCTGGAAGCGGAACGCATCAGGACCCCGATTGTCGCGTGCGGCATGGGAACGGATGCGAAGGCGGCCGTTGCCGCGATTCAGGCAGGTGCCAAGGAATATGTGCCGCTGCCGCCGGACCCGGAGCTGATCGCCGCTGTTCTGGAAGCGGTGGTCAATGACAAGCAGAGCTTCATCTGGCGCGATCCGGCCATGGAGCGTGTCGTCAAGCTGGCCGAGCAGGTCGCCCGCTCTGAAGCGCCCGTGCTGGTGACCGGCGAAAGCGGCACCGGCAAGGAGGTGATCGCGCGTTTCCTGCATCAGAAATCGGGTCGCCGCGACCGGCCAATGGTGGCGGTGAACTGCGCCGCAATCCCTGACAACCTGCTGGAAAGCGAACTGTTCGGCCACGAGAAGGGTGCCTTCACGGGCGCTGTTGCGCGCCGCATCGGCAAGTTCGAGGAGGCCAGTGGCGGCACGCTGCTGCTGGATGAAATTTCCGAGATGGATGTGCGCCTGCAGGCCAAGCTCTTGCGCGCGCTGCAGGAGCGCATGATCGACCGCGTCGGTGGTGCCGGTCCCGTCAAGGTCGACATCCGCATCATCGCCACCTCGAACCGCAATCTGGCGGACGAGGTGCGCAAGGGCACGTTCCGCGAGGATCTGCTCTACAGGCTCAATGTCGTGCATCTGAAAATGCCGCCCTTGCGCGAACGCCCGCAGGACGTGCTGGTGCTGGCCGATCATTTCGCCCGCAAATATGCCGAGCTGAATGGCTTGCCGCTGCGCCCCATCGATGCCGAGGCGCGCCGCGCCCTCAGCATCAACCCGTGGCAGGGCAATGTGCGCGAACTGGAAAACACCATCCACCGGGCCACCTTGCTGGCGAGCGGCATGGAAATCGGCGTGGAAGCGTTGCAGACGCCGGATGGTGAAGCCCTTGGCGTGGCCGCCCGCGGCGGCCTGGCCGAACGTGTGGCGCTGACGGCGGAAGCGATGACCCGCTCGCTGGTGGGCCGCACGGTCGCCGATGTCGAGCGTGATCTCATCCTCGACACGCTGGATCACTGCCTGGGCAACCGAACCCATGCCGCCAAGATTCTCGGCATCTCGATCCGCACCCTGCGCAACAAGCTGAATGAATACACGGCTGTCGGCATGGCTGTGGCCGAGCCGGGACAGATGCGCATGGGGGCGTGAAGGCACTGACTGTTGCTTCAGTTTCTCATGGTGTCATTCCCGGCGGCCCGCAGGGCCAGGAAGGGAATCCAGCTCTATGTATGGGC
>JANMIB010000385.1:0-5476 GCA_031375605.1 Allobosea sp.
CGCCAGCGTCATGGCCAGCAGCGCATAAAAACACACGAATCCGATCATCAGGACCGCACCGACCAGTTTTCTGTTTCTCTTGCGCATGATGTGGCCTTGGTCGGTTTCGCGATGACTATTAAGGCCTCTGCCCGACAAGAACAAATGCTCTGTTTGCCGCATGGGGCAAGGCCCTCTCCCGTCACGGCTTCGCCGCGCCACCCTCTCCCTGAGCGGGAGAGGGACAAGAAAGGTGCGGTCCTGATGATCGCATTCGTGTGTTTTTATGCGCTGCTGGCCATGACGCTGGCGCAAGGCAGGATCACCCAAGCCGGCACCTTCTGGCAGACTTTGTGGTACTGTTTCCTTGGCCTGTTCTGGATCGTGCCGCTTTTGCCGCTGATCAAATGGATGGAACGCCCGGACCCCGGCGAGGAGCCACCGCAGGTCGTGCCGCGCTGATGTCAAGATATATTGAGCCGTCTGCCCCGGTTCAGCGCGTAAAACGGCAGTCCTGACAGCAGCGCCTTGAGCGCGTCCGTGTTCTGGTGAAAACCATTGAGCGACACGCGCGGCAGGGCCTGCAGGTGCGCTGCGTGTTCATGGAAGACGTGGCCCGGCCTTGTCGTCACGGCTGTGCGGAAACCCGAAGATCTTGCAAGATCGAACTCGCGCTGCCCTGCAGAACCCGGATCGCCGACCGGATAAGCCAGGTGATGCACCTCGCGGCCAAGTTCGAAGGCGATGCGGTCCCTCGCTTCCACGATTTCAGGCTGGGCAATGTGGACGGGATGTCTTGCCAGCATCGGGTGCGTCAGCGTGTGTGCGCCGATGGTGAGAGACGGCTCACGCGCCAGTTCGCGCAACTCGTCCCAGTCCATGCACAGTGACCGCGTCAATGCCGCATCATCAACGCCAGCCTGCGCGGCAAGAAGGGCGACCCCTGCCCGCAGTTCCCCTTCAGGACGGGCGCGCAAGGCCCAGTAGATCTCATTGAAAGCAGCCTGCTTACCCTTGGCAGCCTGCGTGTCGTGGTCGTGGATGCGGCCCGCAAGGTTCAGGGTCACGCGCGGCAAGGCCCGGATGGCGTGCTCGAAGGCGATCCACCAGAGCGAGGCGATGCCGTCTGCGTAACCTGTCGTGACATACATCGTCCATGGTGCATTGTGGCGTTTCAAGATGGGGAGCGCATGCTCGCGGTTGTCGCGGTAGCCATCATCGAACGTGAGCGCGACGGCGAAACGGTCGCGCTTCGGGCCTGTGATGCGGGCCGCCATCTCGTCCATATCGACCAGATCGTAGCCCTCGGCCCGGATGAAACCCAGTGTCTCGTCAAGATACGCGGGCGTGATCTCAAGAAGGCGGTTGGGCGCAAAATCATCGCCGGCCCAGGGCCTGACATGGTGCAGCATCAACACCGCACCGACACCTTGTGCAAGACCCCTCCCCCAGCGATGGGCTCCGGTGAGCGTGATGGCCTTGAAGGCCGCCGCGAAAGCAGAATGGCGCAAGTTCATCAGCCAGCCCGTGTTGTCAAAGCATTCAGTCTGATCAGCAGAATCAATTGACCTTGGACCATGTTCGCCTGTTCCCTCCAAGATGGAGTTAAAGGTCAAGACAATGAGTGCGCTTGCAGAACGCAACCCAATTGTGGAGCCGCGCGGCCTCAGCAGCGGCGCGACCGCCGCCTGGACCATCGACACCGTCGCCATAGACCAGATCGAGGCAGATTGGCGCGCGCTAGAGGCCAACGGTGTTGCCACGCCCTATCAGCGTTATGACTGGGTGCGCGCCTATGTCAGCCATGCCATCATGGCAGATGGTGCCGACGCACGCATCCTGAAGGTGCGGGCTCGCAACGGCCAGACCGTTGCCATCCTGCCCTTTGCCTTGAGGCGGGCAGGCGGGCTCAAAACCGTGTCGTTCATCGGCGGCAAGCATGCCAATTTTCACATGGGCGTCTTTGCACCGGCCTTTGCCGCATCACTCGACATGGCAGGAGCCAGGCAACTCCTAAACGATGCCAGCGCAGCTCTCGGCGGCGTAGATGCCTTCATCCTGCACAATCAGCCGCATGCGTGGGAAGGCCATGCCAATGCGTTGGCGCTGCTCGACCCGCAACCCAGCCCGAGCCAGGCTTACAAGCTGTCGCTGATGGCCGATTGTGAGGCGACCTTGCAAAGTTCGATGAGTTCGCATGCGCGAAAGAAACACAAGAACAAGCGTGCCCGCTTTGCCGAACTCGGCACCTCACGCCTGATCATCGCCGAGACGGCCCACGAGCGCGTGCGTATCCTTGAGGCATTCTGTCGGCAGAAAGCTGCCCGCTTTGCCCAGATGGGTGTGCCCGACCCGTTCGCAGATGCGGGTGTGCGTGCCTTTATGGCTCAGGCCAGCAAGCCTTCGGCGGCTGAACCATCACCAAGAACTGAACCTTCACTGAGACTTGCTGCTCTTGAGCTGAATGGCAAACTTGTTGCCACCTATGTCGGCGCTGTTCACCAGACCCGTTTCAGCGGCATGGCCACCTCGTTCGAGCCTGATCCGGCCATCATGAAGGTCAGCCCCGGTGAAATCCTGCTGGTCGAGATGATCAGGGCCGAGTGCAAACGCGGCATGACGGTGTTCGACCTTGGCGTCGGCGAAGCCCGCTACAAGACCACGATCTGCAACCAGACCGAAGAATTGGCGGACAGTTTCGTGGCCATCAGTGCCAAGGGGCGGCTTGCCGCTTCCTTGCTGCGCCTGGCACAAAAAGCGAAAGGGGCGATCAAGCAGTCGCCCCTTGTGTTCTCGCTGGTCAAGCGGGTGCGCGCAATGGCGGTCGTCAAACCTCAACCGTCTGGCGCTGCACAGGACTGATCATTTCTGAGCTGTCCTGCAAGCTGACGTCCTGGAAAACACTGATGGTGACGGGCAGATCATTGCCCTCGCTCAGGCGATAGGCCGTCTCGACAGCATGGCCGTTCGAGAGCTGGTCCGCCAGCACCAGCGCGCCATCGACAACAGGCATCAGCGCACCGTGAAAGCGATGGATGTCGCGGGTTGAAACCTCGATCAGCACATGATGGTAAGCATCCGTCAGTGCGTCGAGCGCCAGATCGAGCAGGTCGGTTGCGCTGATCACCGCTTCGCGTCCTGCACGGCCCGCACTGATGACATGCAAGCGACTTTGCGGATCGCGGTCGATGATGTCCGCGAATGTCGCGTCGCCTGCGAGAAGTTCGGACATGCCAGCCATGTGCGAGCGTTCGCCAAGGGTCAGGTCGATCAGCAGGGTCGGAGCGTCTTCGGCCAGCTCGCCGCCCAGAATACGGGCCGCATCAGCGCGCGTGCCAGCATCAAGCACCATCAGCCTTGCGCCCCTGCCGTCCTCACGGGGGCGGACACAATTTACGAGCTGTTCCTCCCAGCTTCCGGCATCATCCATCATCAGGCGCATGTGGGCCAGCCGCCCGGCATGGGTGATCAACCCGGCCACACGGGCACGGCGAACATCGCGGGCAGCATCGTCGGCAATCGCCACCTGCTCTGCGGTATCATCAGCCACGTGACCTGCGGAATCAGCGGCAGCATCGGCTGCTTCGCCGTCAGCCATGCGCGAGACACGGCCCCCATTGGAAAAGCGCGCCTTGCCGGGCATCACGGGCTGAGGCTGCGGGACAGGCTCGGATGGCACGGCAGACTGGATGGCGCGGCCTGACAGAAGTTCGCGCGAGACAACCGTTGCCAATGCCACGAAGAATGTTGCCAGTGTCGCAACGGCGACCGTGGGCACTTTCTTGGGGAAACTCGGGCTCATCGGCGTGATGGCGCGGGAGACGACACGCGCATCGGCCGGTGCACCATTCTCGGCATCGCGGGCCAGAGCCTCGCGCTGGCGACCCAGGAACTGCTCGAGCTGGTCGCGCTGGATCTTGGCATCGCGCTCCAGCGAACGAAGCTGGACTTCGGATTCGTTGGCTTCTGTCACGGTGCGCTTCTGGGCCTCGATGGTGGCGGCAACCGTCTCGACACGGGAGCCGGCGATGCGGGCTTCATTCTCGAGTGTCCTCACCGTGCGCTCGGCCGCGGACCTGATCTGGCTTTCAAGATCATTGATCTGAGCTGTCAGTTCCTTGATGCGCGGGTGCTCTGGCAGGAGCGTGCGTGTTTCCAGCGCGATCTGGGCGCGCAAGGTGACACGCTGCTCGATCAGGCGGCGGACAAGTTCATTGTTGGCGACGTCCGGAACCTCGAAGATGCGGCCTGCACGCAACGCTTCACGCAAGATGCGCGCCCTTGCCTGGGAGTCGGACTGGACCGCGCGGGCGCTGGACAGCTGCTGCGACAGATCCGCAAGCTGCTGCTGCGAAATCGTGGTGTTGTTGGTGCCGATCAAGAGCCCGGAACTGGCGCGAAAGGCCTCGACCTTGGCTTCAGCCTCCTGCACGCGCTGGCGCAAGGGCGTGATGGCCCCGCCAAGCCACTGGGAGGCACCGCGCGCCGTGTCCTTCTTCGCCGCTTCCTGGGATTCAAGATAAACGGCGGCGATGGTGTTGGCCGCACGTGCCGCAAGCTCGGCATCCCTGGACTGGAACTCGATGGCCACGATGCGCGAGCGGGCGACCGGGAATACCAGCAGGTTGTCGTAATACTTCTCAAGCACCCGGTCTTCCGGTGTCCGGTCAGCCGGGTTTCGCGACAGACCGATGCGGACCATCAGCTGATCGATGCTGCCGAACAGGCCTGCGCCTGAGTCAAATTCGGGGTTGCCGACGAGCTTGAGCCTGCGCACCGCTTCCCGCGCCAGATCACGGGACATGACGACCTGCACCTGGCTGAGAACGGCCTCGGAATCGATCCTGTCCCCGCCGACATCGCGGTCTGCGGCAGGGCGGGTGTAGAACCCGTCGCGGCTTTCCAGCAGGAGCCGGGCTTCGCCGGTGTAGCGCGGCGTGATGAGATGCACGAGCACGAAAGACGCGATGAGCACGGCAAGCGTGGGCACGATGATCCAGAGCTTGTGAGCGGAAATGGCGCCCCACAGCGAGTTCAGGTCAAGCATGCCGTCACTGGACGAACGCCTGCCTGCAAGGGTTGCCGAAGCATCAACGGATGTCATGGCGCGTCCACTCAAATCTTACCAACACTGCCCTGATCACACATCATTAAGGTTGATGTTGCGTTAAGAAGCTGCCGTGGGATGCCTGCTTTCTTTTGGTTTGCCAGGTAGCGGTGAAGCGCTGTGGAGAGACTTTTTTAACCTTAACGGATCATTGTCAGGCTCAAGTTGTGTTGTGCTTACGGTGTTCAGCCCATGTCTTTGCGACTGATCTCAGCCCTGATGGTATCCGGTGCCCTTTTCGGTGGCTGTGCCGCCCAGCACCATGGCTATGCGGAGTTTGCCAGCGAGACGGTTGACCGCGCACCCTATCTTCTGTCCACCGGCGACCGCCTGCGCGTCATCGTGTTTGGCCAGGACAACCTCTCGAACGTCTATGCCGTCGACAGTCAG
>JANMIB010000386.1:0-1594 GCA_031375605.1 Allobosea sp.
CCGATCTTTGGGCGCTGTCGGCATGATCATCCTGGTTTCGCCCGAACGGTGTATCCAGAACGCACTCTGTTTTGCACGGAACGATCCTAGCATGCTGTTATCAAACATCTTTTTGGGCATGAACGGCGATGGCCCCGGAACGAATGTGGTTCGGGACAGCCGTGATGACCTGATCGACACTCATTGTGTGATGGGTCTGGAACAGCCGGCAAATGGCGCGCAAACAGGCAAATGCTTAAATTTTAGGCGTTTTTAGGTGATCAGACGAGATCATCACGCTTGCGGATCAGGCCTTCCTGGGCAACAGAGGCGACCAGTTGACCTTGAATGTTGAAGATCAGGCCGCGCGAAAATCCAAGTGCGCCAGAGCTGGACGGGCTGTCCTGGGCGTAAAGCAGCCATTCATCGGCACGGAATGGCCTGTGGAACCACAAGGCATGATCAAGACTGGCAGCCTGTATCGACTTTTCAAACACAGTGCGTCCATGCGCGACCAGTGACGCATCAAGCAGTGTCATGTCCGACGCATAGGCGAGGACACACTGATGCAGGATCGGATCATCGGGCAGCCTGCGCGTGGCCCTGATCCAGACATGGAACCTTGGCGGTAGAGCTTCGCGTAAGGCATAGCGTTCGAACTCGACGGGCCGCAGCTCGATCGGCCGTTCTTTCTCGAAATAAGCGCGCACGGCAGGAGGCATCATCGGCAGGATGGTCGATCTGACAGTGGCCTCGTCAGGAAGTTGATCCGGCAACGGCACAGCAGGCATCGTGACCTGATGGTCGAGGCCTTTTTCCTCTGCATGAAAGGAGGCCGACATCGCGAAGATCGCCTTGCCATGCTGGATGGCCACGACACGCCGTGTGGCGAACGACCGTCCGTCGCGAAGGCGGTCGACGTCATAGATGATAGGGATTTCAGGGTCGCCCGGCAGCAGGAAATAGGCATGGAGCGAGTGCGGCTTTCGCCCTTCGACCGTGCGGCAGGCTGCCACCAGGGCCTGCCCGATGACCTGCCCGCCAAAGACCCTTTGCCAACCCGCCTGGGGGCTGCGACCCCGGAACAGGTTGTGTTCAAGAGGTTCGAGGTCAAGAATGGACATTAGCGCGTCGACGGCGTTGCTCATGACTGTATCCCGTTGCATCCGCACCGTATCACAGGAATCAGCATTGATCTGAAACCGCTTGACGGTGCATTTGCAGGCGTCATCAGGTTTGTCGCGTTCGGTTGCCTGTCTGGCAAGGGCCAATGGCCAGAGGAGTTCAGCTTGTGTCCATGCGGATCGTGATTGTCGGTGCCGGGCTTGCCGGATCGGCGCTGGCACTGGCACTGAAACAGGCTCTTGGGCAAGCCTATGAGGTCGTTCTGGCTGATCCGGCCTTTGGCCGGCGCATCATGCCTGCGACACGGACTTCAGATGACCGTGCTTTTGCGATTTCGGCTGCAGGCCAGCGCATGTTTCAGGCGCTGGGGGTGTGGGACAAGATGTGCGTTGGCGCGCAACCCATCCGCGAGATGGTCGTGACAGACAGCCGGACCAGAGATGTCGTGCGTCCGGGCTATCTGACATTCGGAACGGCAGGCAGCGGCGGA
>JANMIB010000402.1:0-5781 GCA_031375605.1 Allobosea sp.
CGGGCGGGCGTTATTATCCCAAGCTGCAGGTGGCCGCGCCCTTCACGCCAGCCACAGGACGGCGGCTCCTTGCTGCTCCCGGCGAGCAAGCCCTTGAGGTGGAGCACGCCCTTCAGAAGGGCATCCTCGCTTTGCGTGACCAGATGAATGCCTCGTCTGCCCATGTCACATTCCAGCCAGAAGAAGAATGGAGCCGAATGGCCCCCGAGCACTGGCTGCCCCGCGTCGATGTGCAATATCACTGGTTCAACCGTGGATATGGCAGCTATGATGACTTTCTGGGCGCCCTTGCCTCGCGCAAGCGCAAGAACCTGAAGCGCGAGCGCCGCGATGCGCTGGCATCAGGCATCACGATCCACAGGCTGACCGGCACTGATCTCACAGAGGCGGTGTGGGACGATTTTTTCGCCTTTTACATGGACACGGGCTCCCGCAAATGGGGGCGACCCTATCTGACACGAGAATTCTTTTCGCTGGCCGGACAATCCATGGCTGACAAGATCATCCTGATCATGGCCAGGCGCGAAGGCAGATACATCGCTGGAGCGATCAACTTCTGCGGTGCCGACACACTCTACGGCCGTAACTGGGGCTGCCGCGAGGATCACCCGTTTCTGCACTTCGAGGTCTGCTACCATCAGGCTATCGACCATGCGATCGAAAACGGACTTCAGCGCGTCGAGGCTGGCGCGCAGGGTGATCACAAGATTGCACGGGGCTATGAGCCGGTCCTGACGCGATCAAGTCACGCAATTGCCCATCCAGGCCTGCGCCGCGCCATCGCAGACTTTCTCGATCACGAAACTGCGCAGATCAAGCATGTCTGTGAAAGCATGCGCGCCGATCTACCGTTTCAGTCAGCCCGCACCGAAAACACTGAACCAGCACAAGTATAATTCGCATTCGGGCTGCAAATGCGCGTGTGGTTAACGATAACGCAACATGCGCTGCGCAACGTGTGAATGACGAGAATGTTGCCCAAGGTCGTTTGCATGAAATCCATTAGCGCCAAACTCGCTGCGCCACTTGGGCTGTTTCTTGTGCCGATCGGCTTCCTGCTCTTTTTTCTCGTCACAGCCCAACAAAAAACAGTCTCGATTGCCATGAACGAGATCAGCGGCATCCCCGCTGTGCAGGCCGCTCTCACTGTCATGGACGGCCTGATACGCCTTTCACTCGAGAGTGATGTGAACGAAAGCCGCATCGCCATCGCAGCTGCAGCCGACACCCTGAAGGCAGAAGCACGGAAATGGCCGAATGATGCGCATGTTCTGGAGCAATTCCGGCAGTCGGCTCATGAAATTGACAACCTGATGGCCTCGACAAACATCACACTGACATCGACCAGCCCTGCGCTGCGGGTCCTTGGGCGGTTGGTGCGTGCTGTCGGAGACAGCTCCGAGCTCATTCTCGATCCTGAGCTGGACACATATTATCTGATGGACCTGCTCGTCATCCATGCCCCGGTGAAAATCGCGCGATTACATGACATCCTCATGGCCACAACCGAACACCGCCTGAACGAAACAAGCGGACTTGTCCTGCTCCGTACCATCGAGGGCTTTGCCCAGACCCATCGCGACCAGCGTGCCGAGGCCGTGGCTTCGTTTGCAGCAGCCCGGCGCAATGCCCGCGACACTGCGCTGGAAGCCAATCTTTCAACCCCGTTGGAGATTTATTTTCGCTCGAGGGAAGCGTTTGAACTCAACATAGGCACCCGCAACAAGACGGCCCTGAGAGAGGCCGTCCTCGCTCTGCTCAACGCGAAAACCACCACCAACACGGCACTTGGATCAGAGCTGAAACGCCTATTGGACAGCCGCATCACTGAAGCCAATTGGCAAACCGGGCTTCAGGTGGCGCTCTCGGTGCTGATGTTCCTGCTGATCCTCGGTGCCATCGCCTTGCTTGAGCGCGTCATGGTGCTGGCCCCCCTGAACAGCCTCACAGCCTCGATAACCGGGCTTGCCAGTGGCCATCTCGACCTCAGCGTGACAGGCCAGAAACGGTCCGATGAAATCGGCGGGCTGGCACGCGCCGTATCGGTCCTGCAGGAAGGTGCCATCAGGCGGCGCGAGCTGGAAAGCGATGCTGTCCTGATCGCGGCGGAAAAAGAGCGGCAGACTGAAATCGAACAGCTTCTGCACAGTTTCAGGTTCACCCTGAACAGCCTGATCAACACCCTTGATACCTCGTCAACGTCTTTGAAGGGGGTTGCGAGCGCCGTCGAGATGGCTGCCATTGACACCTCCGAACGTGCTATCGCAGTCGGTGCCTCCATTGAACAGACGAGTGTGACCATCGCGACCGTGGCCCATGCCGCAGAGGAGTTCAATCAATCCAGCGTCGAGATCGGCAGTTTCATGCGTGGCACAAGCGAGGTTTCATCCCGCGCTGTCGAGGCGACACGCACGGCTGTGTTCGAGATCGACAAACTGAAGGCCGTCGGCCAGCAGGTCGGGGAGATTGTCAGCATGATCGGCTCGATTGCCGGACAGACAAACCTCCTGGCCCTCAATGCAACCATCGAAGCCGCGCGGGCTGGCGAAGCTGGCCGGGGCTTCGCTGTTGTGGCGCAGGAGGTGAAATCACTGGCTGGGCAGACCCAGAACGCCACACAGGCCATCCAGGCAAAGATCACGGCTTTCGACGAAGCCCTCTTGCGCGCAACCGAGCAGACCGCCGCGATTGCAGACATCATCGCGCAGGTGGACCGCTCGTCGATCGATATCGAAAGCAAGGTCCGCGACCAGTCGGCTGCAAGCGAGAACATTGCCAGCTCCGTTTCCGAAATCTCCTCCACAGCCAGTCATCTGTCGGTGATCGTCACGGAATTGCGCGATACGTCCGACACGGCACGGTCAGCCTCCAGCGATGCCTTGTTCGCTGCAGAAGGACTGACAAGCGAAGCCGAGTGCCTCAGGGCCGAGGTGATGCGCTTCTTTGGCCGGATCGAGGACTTGACCAAAGCCGATCAATCCATGTCTGCTGACCAGCGGCGCAAAGGCGCTGATCTGGAGAGAGCAGCATGATGCCCGCATATGATCCAGCCAATATCTTCGCGCGCATCCTGCGAGGCGAACTTCCCTGCCATCGCATCTTTGAAGACGATGATTGTCTTGCTTTCATGGACATCATGCCGCGCGCGCCAGGGCACGCACTGGTCATCCCGAAGTTTCCTGCCAGAACGATTCTCGATGTCAGCCCCGAAGCTCTTGGCAGGCTGGCCGTGTGTGTCCAGAAGGTTGCTGGAGCCGTGCAGTCAGCCATGTCAGCCGATGGCCTGACGATCCAGCAGTTCAATGAAAGTGCGGGCGGACAGGTGGTTTTTCATTTGCATGTCCACATCATCCCGCGCTGGGATGGCCAGCCCATGCGGCCTCATACAGCCCAGATGGCACCAAACGACGAACTGGCAGCGAACGCTGCCTTGATCAAAGCGGCACTCTGAAGGCAACAGGCGTTCAGGAATAGACCAGCCCCACCGTGATCAGCACCATCTCGCCGATCACAAGCCCGCCAAGCACCGACCGCCGCGTGAGCCAGTACCCTGCGATCCCGCTTGCCAGCGCCCCTACCCGCCCCCAGGCAGGCACGACAGCCAGGGCACCGGATGGCGACAGCAGTAGCTTGGCCACCACCCCCGCCACAAGTGCGGCGGCAACCATCCGCACCCAAATCATGATTTCCGAGTTTTCATCGAGATTTCGTCCGGCCAGCACCCCGGCGATGCGCCAGATTTCGGTTGGCAGGAAGCCAATCAGGATCACGACCAGATAAGGCCACAGGCCGCCACTTGCCTGCTCGAGTGTCTCAAGCATGCTGCCCGCCCCTCAGCTTGTGGACGGCGAAAGCCAGCGTGCCCCCAACCAGCCCTCCGATCAGCAGATCGAAATCCGGTCCTGCGAGCTGCGTGGCCAATGGCGCGAAGGCAAAGCCAAGCACCAGCGCTGTCCAGTCTGCCGCCGTTCGAGATCCTGCCACCAGCGACAATGTGAAGAACATCGGCGTGGTGAAAAGGAGTGCTGCAGCCAGCGCGGACGGAAGCGCCCCGATGAGATAATAGCCGACGCCCGTCGCGATGGAAGCGGCGAACATGACGGTGCTGGCAAAGCCGACAAAGAACGGGAAACGCTCGGCCTCCGACAATCCAGGCAAAAGCCTGCGTCCTTCGGTCCAGGCTGTGACAGCCACGAAATGAGCGCCGATCAGCAGCTTGCCGGTTCCGACACCTGGCCCTCGCAGGAGCGGGATGATTGACACGACCATGGGCAGGAAGCGGATCGATGACAACGAGACGGCAATCGCGACTGCGGGCAAGGACGCCCCAGCTGCGATGGAACCGAACAGAAGGACCTGCGCAGGGCCTGCCCAGACCAGAACAGTTGAGAGAACGCCGGCAAGCATCGGATAACCGATATCTTTTGTCAGCCCACCAACACCGATCAGGGATGCCATCAGCACCAGCGACGGCAGGCCCGAGCCTTGGCGCATGCCCGCCTTGAAGGCAGGCCAGAACGGCGAAGGAGCGGCTTGGTCAATCACGCATGATGTCTATCAGGCTTGGCCGGATCACCGCTCTGCAACATCCGCATGACAGCCATACCAGCCCGGTTCAGGCTTGTGGCCAGTACGATCTCAGAAACGCCCGCCTGCAACAGCAGTCCAGACTTCGCTGGCAAACTCCACAAGCTCTTTGGGTATGCCGCCGAAGCCCTGCACGATGAGATACCCGACATAGATCAGCGCCGGAACGAGGACCCAAGCCAGCACCTCTTCAAATACACGGCGGCGACGTCGGCGGCGATCACGCTTCTCGCCCCAGCTCAAGCGCTGCTTGGGCGGGGTCATGAGAACATCCTTGCCCGCGGTTTCATTGCTCACGTTGGCCAACTTCAAGTCCCTCAACCCTTGTTCAAGGGAACTTTTGGCACTGTCCCAACGCCCCCGCCGCGTGGTTTGTCAGGATTGGAGGCGGGGAGCAAGGATTTTGGCAACCCTGCCGGAGCTGGCGACGATTTTGACGGGCTTGTCCGGGGAGTGGATTTTGCCTTGCTGCGAGCCCCTTTCACGCGAGATCCCTTTTCGCGCGTCCTGGCCGCATCACGCACGTCCTTCTCGGGCTTCGGCGTCACAGGCCCTTGCGGGAACTCGAAACCAAGCACCTTCAGGCCTGTCGTTTCCGACGCCACGACAACCACGCGAACAGCGCCGCCTTGTTTCAGCCGTCCGAACAGAACCTCGTCGGCCAGAGGCGTCTTGATGGTCTGCTGGATCAGCCGCCCCATGGGCCGCGCGCCCATCTGCTCGTCATAACCATTGTCAGCCAGCCATTCGCGCGATTCGTCTGTCAGCTCGATGGTCACGGCGCGATCAGCCAGTTGCGCTTCAAGCTGCGCGATGAACTTGTCGACGACCTGGCGTATGACAACACGCGGCAGATGGCTGAACGAAATCACCGCATCAAGCCGGTTGCGGAACTCGGGCGCAAACATGCGGCTGATCGCCTCCATGTCGTCGCCTTCGCGTTTGGTCCTGGTGAAGCCGTAAGCAGGCCTCGCCATGTCGGCAGCGCCTGCATTCGACGTCATGATCAGGATGACATTGCGGAAATCGACATGCTTGCCATTGTGATCGGTCAGTCTGCCGTGATCCATGATCTGCAGCAGGATGTTGAACAGATCCGGATGGGCCTTTTCGATCTCATCGAGCAGCAACACACAGTATGGATGCTGGTCGACACCATCCGTCAGCAGCCCGCCCTGGTCAAAGCCCACATAG
>JANMIB010000413.1:0-3241 GCA_031375605.1 Allobosea sp.
AGAGCTGATAACTCCACTTGGCGTCGATAAATTTCTACTTACGTCATTTACTGTCCATGAGGAAATAAGCCATCTGTTCGAGATTGATATTGAATGTATCAGTGATGATGCAAACATTGACCTCGGTCAAATTCTCGGAACTGCATGCACCATACGTCTGACCACGGTTGGTGCAAAGAAGCGATATTTTTCGGGCGTGATGGTCGAAGGGTCATGGTTTGGCGAGCGTGAGGGGAAATCGGCCTACCGGATGACACTGAGGCCCTGGTTCTGGCTGCTGACGCGGACAAATGATTGCAAGATTTTCCAGAACCTGAGCGTTGTTGACATCATCAAGGATGTTTTCGGCAAATTCGGTTTCATCAAGAAAGAATTTCTGATCAACGAGACATATCCACCAATCGAATACTGTGTCCAGTATCGTGAATCATCGTTCAATTTTGTATCGCGTTTGATGGAGCAGTTTGGTCTTTATTATTACTTCAAGCATGACGCGGGAGATCATACCATCGTCATCGGCGATGGCAGGGGCTCGCACCAGCTCGTGCCTGACCTGCCCGACTGCCGTTTCATCGGCCTTGGAGACCGCACGCGCGACAACGAGGAATCTGTCACGACCTGGCTGATCGGCAGAAGTTTCCAGACCGGCAAGGTCAGTCTCAACGCTTTCGATTTCAAGGAACCGAAGGCCAACATGAAGCACGAGCAGATCTCGGCTGGCCAATATGCCCATGACGACCTCGAAGTTTACGATTATCCCGAGAAGTACAAACTCCCCGACAAGGACGATCTGGGCAAGAAATTCGCTCAGGCACGCCTTTTTGCGAGCCAGTCCCTGGACCGCAGACGCCATGCCACCGGCAATGCGCCAAGCCTGTTTCCCGGCGGACTGACGAAGATTGCCAAACATCCGACAACGGACGAAAACGTCGAGTTTCTTGTTGTGTCCGCCATGCACACATTTGTCGGCGAGCAGTTCAGTTCCGGCTCCGATGGCGAAGGACCGGGAGCTTACAGCGGCAGCTATGTGCTGCAACTGACCGATCGGCCTTTCAAGGCGCGCGCTGTCACACCGCACCCGATCATCTCCGGACCGCAGACTGCGATGGTCGTAGGCCCGAGGGCAAACAAGACAGAAGAAATTTTCACGGACAAATTCGGACGCATCAAGGTGCAGTTCCACTGGGACCGGGATACAAAGCGGACAGCAGATGCGTCGCGCTGGGTTCGGGTGGCCCAGATGTGGTCAGGCAAGGCGTGGGGCGGCATCGTCATCCCGCGCGTCGGGATGGAGGTCGTGGTCGAGTTCATTGAGGGTGATCCTGACCGGCCCATTGTCGTCGGAACCGTCTACAATGGCGAGAACGGCGTGCCTTTCGACCTGCCGTCCAACAAGACGCAAAGCGGCATGAAATCGCGATCATCCATGAGGGGGACGGACAGCCACTACAACGAACTGGTGTTCGAGGACAAGAAAGACGCCGAATTCGTGCGCTTCCATGCCGAGAAGGATCTGGATGCCACCATCGAGGATGCCGAAAAGCGTGTCATCAAGGGCAAGAACAAGAAGGACGAGGGCGAAACCACGCGCGAGACCATCATCGAGCGCGGCGACGATGTGCTGTATGTCAAGGGCGACCACAAGACGACCATCGACGGCGATCAGGAACTCACCATCAAGAAAAGCCAGACCGTCGACGTGGGTACGGTGATCTCGGTCACGGCTGGTGAGAAGATTATCTTCAAAGTCGGGCAGAGCACCATTACGATGACACCGACGGCAATCGAGATCAACACGCCTAACCTCAAGACCAAGTCGATGTTCACGTCGATCAACGCGGACGTCGAGATTGCCGAAAAAGCTGCCATCATCAGATTGAATTGAGCACATTCATGTCCGGGCTTCGCTTTCAATCTGCCTCACAGGTTTTTGACGCCTTTCCAGAGATGCACGAGGACATGGTGGCGCAAGCCGCCGACATGTCTCCACTTGTCTATGTTCAGCACCTCGAGAACAGTGCCTCGCCGGAAGATGCCATCACCTTCTGTGCTCATGTGCTTGATCGCCGCAAGGCCGTCTGGTGGGCGCTGGGTTGCGTCAGGCATCTGGCCCCGCCGCAGACGCGCGAGGAGGAAATTGCCATCAAGACGGCCGAGGTCTGGGTGCGTGAACCCGAGGAGTATCGCCGGGTCGCGGCCCTTGGCATCGGGATGAAAGGCCGCCGCGACCTTGCCGGAACCTGGGTCGCGCTGGCTGCCGGAGGATCGGGGGGCACCATGACCAGTGGCAACCTGCCCGGCCCTCCCGTTCCGCCCAACCTGTGCGCACGCGCGGTTCGCACGGCCATCCTGGTCGCGCTCTCGGCAAAGCCGGCACGGGAGCGAAAAGCTCACTTGACGGGCTGCGTCCAGATGTTCAGGGATCTGGCCAAAAGTGAACAGGGCTAGACCATCCCGTTTTCAGATGAAATTCATCTGAAAAGACGTCAGGATGATCAGTCTGTGAATGTCGGACACATATCATTTCCAGTCAGCCATCGACGATTTCGGCGGGAAACGCGAAGACATGCCTCTGCACCTGATGATCGAGAACGAAGCTGCCCTGCCCGATGGAGGACCGATATCCGTCACGGTGTCGAACAAGCGCGGCATCGACATCGGGCGTGACCAGTATCTTGACTGGGTGCTGCCAGACCCGACACGCTTCATCTCGGGCAAGCATTGCGAGGTGCGCTACCGTGACGGGCGCTACTGGCTCACCGATGTGTCCACCAACGGCACCTTCGTGAACGGCAGCGAGTTCCGCATTGATGGCGCCCATGCGCTCAAGACCGGTGATCGCCTCGAGATCGGCAGGTTCATCATTGCAGTAACCGTCCAGCCCGATGCGGATGAACAGTCCCTGCCAGCAGCAGGTGCAAGCGAAGCCGGTGGCGCGGATGCCATCTGGGATGTCGGCCAGTCATCCGTGCCGTCCATCAACCCGCAATCCTTGCGCCAGCCCAGCATATCGACGGGTTTGAGTGCGCTTGATCCGCTCGACTGGGTCACGGACATTCCCGCTGTCGAGGCATCTGCGCTGTTTCAGCAACCCGTCCAGCAAACGGCCCCCATGGCAGCGGCGGATTGGCAATGGGCCCCACCTGCACAGGCGCCCTCATCGCCACCAGCCGTGCCCGCTGCATATCGTGACACAGCGGCCGATGACTTGCCGGGCCTTGACCGCCAGAATGGCGTTGAC
>JANMIB010000378.1:0-3796 GCA_031375605.1 Allobosea sp.
GGTGTCCTGCTGCCAGTTCACGAAATGCTGTGCCGGGCTGACCTTCAGCGCATAGCTCTCGATTCGGGACCGGCAATGCGGAGCCGGGCGAAGCCTGATGATCTGAGGCCCCAGCGTGACAGGGCTGTCATAGGTGTAATGTGTGACGTGCTGGATCGCGGCGATAACGGCCAAGGGCTCAACCTTCGGATGTCTCAAGACGGTGCCGGACGATAGCGCCCGGACGTGGTGATAGGAAGCGATGTGGTGGTTATATTTTAAGCGGGTCTTGCCCACCCCCTGCACCTGGCAGGAGCAGCCCCGACTCGTCTTTCAGCGCCACGCCGGTTGCGCCGCGCTTGCGGGCTTCGATGATGAGCCAGACGATGCGGGCAGCGGCGCTCTCGACCAGCAGGCCACCATTCCGGATATTGGAGATGCAATTGCGATCCGCATCCGTGCTTATACCCGGTTTCAGCGCAAGGGTGACATAGGCACCCAGGCTATCGACGGCGGAAAGGCCGGGCCGTTCGCCGATCAGCACCAGCACGGCGCGTGCTCTCAGCGCCCCGGCAATCTGATCACCCAAGGCCACGCGAGCCTGTGTGGCGATGATGAACGGTGCGAGGGTGAGGCCAGCCTTGCGGACGCTTTGCGCGATCAGCAAGGCCAGCGTCGTGGCACTGGCATGGACAGCCATGGCGGAGAGGCCATCTGCGATCACGATGGCAAGATCGGCAGGCTCTCTGGCCGCATCCGCCAAGCCGGCGGCAGCGCTTTCGCTGAGAATGCGGCCAAGATCTGGGCGGCGCAGATAGACATCGCGCGTGGCAGCAGCACTCTGGGCCTGCAGGGTGTCGGTGCCCAGGTCTTGCCTGAGCGACTCGATGTCCAGCGCGGCATGCACGGCATCACGCGCCTTCGCATGCGCCAGCTGCAGAGCCAGCACCTCGGACAGTGCCAACCCGTGCCCGGCACGCGGCAGGCCGATGCGGGCCGGGGTCGTGGCTTTCAGCGCGCTCCAGCGATCAGGACTGGCAGGCAGCCTGCTCATGATGCCGCGCCCTCGAACCGGGAGATGAGAGCCGGGACTGCGGCTGCCGGCGCAATTTGGCCGCGCGCATCTGTGATGCCGACTTTGACAAGCCAAGCCTCGAATTCAGGGGCGCGTTTCAGGCCGAACACCTCGCGCAAATAAAGTGCATCGTGAAACGAGGTCGATTGATAGTTCAGCATCACGTCGTCCGCCCCCGGCACGCCCATGATATAAGTCACACCCGCCGCAGCCAGAAGCGTCATCAGGCTGTCCATGTCGTCCTGATCGGCCTCGGCATGGTTGGTGTAGCAGACATCGCACCCAAGCGGCAGGCCAAGCAGCTTGCCACAGAAATGGTCCTCAAGCCCCGCGCGGATGATCTGTTTGCCGTCATACAGATATTCAGGGCCGATGAAGCCGACCACGGTATTGACCAGAAGCGGAGCATATCGCCTGGCAACCCCATAGGCGCGCGCCTCAAGCGTTTGCTGATCGACACCATGATGCGCACCTGCGGACAGCGGCGTGCCCTGCCCGGTTTCAAAATACATCACATTGTTGCCAACGGTGCCGCGCTTGAGGCCGAGGGCCGCATCATGGGCTTCGTCGAGCATCGCCATCGTCACGCCGAAGGATGCATTCGTGCCCTCGGTCCCCGCAATCGACTGGAACACCAGATCAACCGGCGCGCCGCGATTGATCAGCTCGATGGTCGAAGAAACATGGGTCAGGATACAGCTTTGCGTAGGAATGGCGTGCGTGTGGATCAGCTCGTCCAGAAGCTGGTTCAGCTGCAGGAGCTGCGGCAGGGAATCCGTGGCCGGATTGATGCCGATGGTGGCGTCGCCTGCGCCGAGCAGCAATCCGTCGATGGTCGAGGCGGCAATGCCAGCCAGATCATCAGTGGGGTGGTTGGGCTGGAGACGGACCGCGAGTGTGCCTTCCAGACCGATCGTGTTGCGAAAGCGCGTGATGACACGACATTTGCGCGCCACCAGGATGAGATCCTGCTGGCGCATCAGCTTCGAGACCGCAGCGGCCATCTCCGGCGTCAATCCGGGTGCCAGCGCCGCAAGAACTGCCGTGCTGGCCTCATCTGACACGAGCCAGTCGCGGAACTGGCCAACAGTCATGTGGGCAACAGGAGCAAACGCCGCTGCGTCATGGCTGTCGATGATCAGGCGCGTGACATCATCGACCTCGTAAGGAATGACGACGTCGCTGAGAAAGGTCCGGAGCGGCATGTCGGCCAGGCACATCCTGGCCGCCACATTCTCTTCGGCGCTGCTGGCTGCAATGCCGGCCAGCATGTCACCAGATCGCGGCGGCGTGGCCTTTGCCAGCAGTGTCTTCAGATCGGGAAAGATATGGCGTGTCTGGTCGACTGTGTGGTGGAACATGGCACCATGATGCCCTGCCTGCCGCGTCATTGCGAGCGCAATGACCATCACAAAACCAGCTTGAAACCCTCGTGGCTCCTGGCGAAACCCAGCCGCTCATAGAAACGGTGGGCGTCGCCGCGTTTCTTGTTCGAGGTCAGCTGCATGACGGCAGCGCCCGCCGCGCGTGCCTCAGCAATCGCATGCGACACCATGCTGGCACCGATGCCGGCTCCGCGCGCGTCAGGCAGCACATGCACCGATTCCATCGTGGCGCGCGTGCGCCCGCCGCCGACGAGGCCGGGCGTCATGGTCAGCTGAAAGGTGCCGACGATACGCCCGCCCTCGGAACGCAGGCCCCTGCCCGTTTCCTTCAGCACCTCGTCCGCCACAGCCACATAGAGGCGATTGACCGGACTGGCGAGGATGGCTGACATGGCGCGCTGATAGGCCGGACGGGTTGCGTCCGACCAGACATCGCCATGCCCACCCTTGTCATCGGCCATGTAGATGCGGACGATGGCCTCCAGATCATCCGCCACAGCCCGCCGGATCATGGCCTGCATCAGGCCGCCAGCGAAGCTTTTGGCAAAAGCTGGTCGTTGGGCTTGAAACCTGGCTGCGCCTCGAACCGGGTCATCCAGGCGCGGACATTGGCATACTGTCCCAGGTCAAAGCCACCCACGGGGGCGTAGGAGACAACGCCATAAAGGTCGATGTCGGCAATGGTCAGACCCGTGCCGACCAGCCAGTCGCGGCCCTTGAGGTGATCGTCCAGCACCTTCAGCGCCACATTGCCCTCGGCAACGTGCATTTCCGCCACCGGCTGCGGGATCGAGCGCAGGCCGATGCGCTGGCCGCGCATGCGGTAGACATGCATGGCAAGGCGGTCAAAATCCCAGAACATCCATTCGCGCGCCTGGATTTTCTCCTGCGCCGTGTGGCCGCCGAACTTGCCCAGATGCTCCGCCAGATATTCGAGAATGGACGCAGACTGACAAAGCTGCAGGCCCGTCTTGCTGTCTTCCAGAAGCGGCACCTGCCCGTAACGCTGCTTGGCCGTGAAATCAGGCTGCTTGTGCTCGCCGGTGCGCAGGTTGACATGCACATAGTCGAACTTTTCCCCGGCCAGGCCGAGCATCAGGCCGACTTTGTAGGCCGGGCCAGAAAGCCAGATGCCGTGAAGCGTGTAGCGGGATGGCATGATGAAATTCCTTGGGTTGAAACCTGATGATGCCTGAACACACCGCAGGCAGGCTTCCACGTCAAGCCTCTGCCGCGCATGGGAGTTTCCCAAAAGCGAGCACAGATAAGGCATCTCACAGCTTAAGACGTTTGTTTTGACTGGCTGCATTAAACCGGAGAGGTGCGCACGACCCCACCCGTACCCTCCCCGCAAGGC
>JANMIB010000457.1:0-2286 GCA_031375605.1 Allobosea sp.
TGGGCGGCTGAGTGGCATGAGTCAAGGTTGTCCATATCATTTCAAGGATTTGTGCGACCCCTCTCCTGCATCCTCTCCCGCAAGGGGAGAGGGGACTTTGGCAGTTTGTCTTCTTTCTGCAAGCGCGTTGCCAAGCCCCAACATTGTTTTAAGCACGGCTGCTTGTGCCCCTCTCCCCTTGCGGGAGAGGATGCAGGAGAGGGGTCGCACAAATCCTTGAAATGATATGGACAACCTTGACTCATGCCACTCAGCCGCCCACATCCCGGTCATGAACGAGCCTGTTCCCTTGCGCCTCATCGCCCTTGATGCCGATGACCTGACCGTCCTTTCCGCCCATGTGCAGGATTCTGTGGTGAAGGTGGCTGATTTTACCTGGCTGCCTGCCGAGAAACGCTTTGCCATGATGCTGCGGCGCTTTGACTGGGAGGGCGCTGCCGAGGGGCACAACCGCCGCCGGTTGACCGCGATTCATTTTGAGCGTGTCACAGCGCTGCAAGCGCTGAACATCGACCCGAAAGCGAAGGATGCCGTGCTCAGTCTCCTGGCCGTGACATGGGCCGAGGTCGATGCGCCGTCCGGAGAGGTCACGTTGACATTTTCAGGGGGGGCTGCGCTGAAATTGCAGGCCGAATGTATTGAAGCCCAGTTGAAAGACCTGGGTGGAATGTGGGAAACGGCTCATCAGCCCGCCCACTCGACCTGAAAGCCTCCATGCCGATCCGTCTCAAATCCCGCGATGCCAGGTTCGAGGCTGATTTCGCCGCGCTGCTGACCATGAAGCGCGAGGTCTCGGAAGAGGTGGATTCCGTGGTCGCGGCCATCATCGCCGACGTGCGGGCGCGGGGTGATGCGGCGCTGATCGACTTGACGCAGCGCTTCGACAATCTGGCGCTGACGCCTGAGACCTTGCGGGTGTCGGATGACGAGATCGCGGCGGCGGTTGCCGCGTGTGATCCGGCGGCGCTGGATGCCCTGAAATTCGCAAGGGACCGGATCGAAGCCTTTCACCTGAAGCAGAAGCCCGAGGACCAGCGCTTCACCGATGCGCTCGGTGTCGAGATGGGCTGGCGCTGGACGGCCATCGAGGCGGTGGGGCTTTATGTACCGGGCGGCACTGCGAGCTATCCGTCATCGGTGCTGATGAATGCGGTTCCGGCGCGCGTGGCGGGCTGCCCGCGCATCGTGATGGTGGCACCCACACCGCGCGGGGCCAGCAACCCGCTGGTGCTGGCGGCGGCGCATCTGGCTGGCGTGGACGAGGTTTACCGCATTGGCGGCGCGCAGGCCGTGGCGGCGCTGGCGTTCGGAACGGAGAGCATCAAGCCCGTGGCGAAGATCGTGGGGCCGGGCAATGCCTGGGTCGCGTCGGCCAAACGCCGGGTGTTCGGCACGGTCGGCATCGACATGATAGCCGGGCCATCGGAGGTGCTGGTGATCGCCGACAGCACGGCCAACCCCGCTTGGGTCGCGGCGGACCTGCTGGCACAAGCCGAGCATGACATCGCTGCACAATCGATTTTGCTGACCGATTCGAGCCGCTTGGCCGATGAGGTTGAGACGGCGATTCAAGCACAACTTGCATCTTTGCCACGCCGCGAGATTGCAGCCGCAAGCTGGGCCGAGTTCGGCGCCATCGTGCTGGTGGATGATCTGATGGCTTCGGTGCCGCTTGTTGACAGGCTGGCACCGGAGCATCTCGAAATCTGCACCATGGACCCTGAACCTCTGGCCGCTGCGATCCGCAATGCCGGGGCCATGTTCCTGGGCCACCACACACCGGAAGCCGTGGGCGACTATGTGGGCGGGCCGAACCATGTGCTGCCGACGGCACGTTCCTCGCGGTTCTCGTCGGGGCTGGGCGTGCTGGATTTCATGAAGCGCACCACGATGCTGAAGTGCAGCGCCGAGGCCTTGCGCGCTTTGGCACCCGCTGCGGCTGCGCTGGGAGAAGCGGAGGGCTTGCAGGCGCATGCACGAAGCGTGACGATGCGGCTCAACCTGTGATGGGCAGGATTCGGGGCTTCGCATCTGCATGAGCCAGAACAAGGGCCAGGACAAAAGCAAGGACCGGCTGGTTCTGATCACGCTTGATGAAGCGTCGCTGGGTCGCGGCACGCCTGATCAGGAGCATGAGCGCGCGATTGCGATCTATGACCTGATCGAGGTCAACCACTTCGCCATCCCCGAACGCGATCACGGACCCTACAAGCTCACCATCAGCTTGATCGAACGCAAGCTCTGCCTTGACATCCGCAGCGAAGCGGACCTGCCGATCATCATGCA
>JANMIB010000483.1:0-5700 GCA_031375605.1 Allobosea sp.
CGGGCGGCGGCGCGGCCTGCCTTCTTCAGCATCTGGAAGAAATCCCATTTTGCCGTGAGCTTGATGAGGCGTCGATGTCTTTCAGGGACTCGCTCAGGGCAATGCGGTGCATCAGGATTTTCTTGTAGTCTTTGTCCGAAATCTTGCCACCCTCGATCAGGCGGGTGACGAAATCGATGGCGCGCATCTCGCGCAGCAAGGTGGCGTTGAAGGTGATCTCGTTCAGCCGGTTCTGAATGTCACGCGGTGTTTTCGGCGTGCCCTTGCGCTCCACGGGGTTGATCTGGACCAGAAGGATGTCATCCGTGCCGGAGCCGTAGAACAACGGGTAAAGCGCAGGATTGCCCATGTATCCGCCATCCCAGTAGGGCACGCCGTCGATCTCGACAGCCTGGAACACAGTCGGCAGGCAGGCCGATGCCATGACGTGATCAGCAGTGAGGTCGGCCCCGTCAAAAACCTTTGCCTTGCCGGTTTCCACATTCGTGGCGGCAATGAAGAGCTTGAAATCGGTGCAGGTGCGCACGCGTGCAAAATCGATCTCGCGTTCCAGAAAATCCTTGAGCGGGTTGATGTTGAGCGGATTGAAATCATAGGGACTGGCAGATTGCTTGAACAGGCCAAGCCAGAATTCGCCGATCCCGTTCAGCCGGGAGGCTCCGAAGAAATGGTCGAAAATGGTGCGTTGCGCATCACTCAGGCTTCCATCGCGGCTGATCGAGCGCCAGAATTTCTCAAGTTGCTTGCGTGCGCCATCTGCGCCACCTTCATTCCAGCCATCGGCGAGCACCACCGCATTCATCGCGCCGGCGCTGGTGCCGGAGATCGCCTCGAAGCACAGGCGGTCATCCTCGATCAGCTGGTCCAGAACGCCCCAGGTGAAGGCACCGTGTGCGCCGCCGCCCTGAAGCGCGAGCGAGATCGGCTTTTTGGCCGCGCTCATGCTGCTGTCCAGCCACCATCGATCGACAAGGTCGTGCCCGTGATGGAGGCCGCAGCATCTGACGAAAGGAAAACCGCTGCTGCGGCAACCTCTTCGATGGAGACAAACCGCTTCGTTGGTTGCGCCTTCAGCAAGACATCATTGATGACCTGCTCCTTGGTCATGTTGCGCGTGGCCATCGTGTCCGGGATCTGTTTTTCGACCAGCGGTGTCCAGACATAGCCTGGCGCGATGTTGTTGACCGTGATGCCATCGGTGGCCACCTCCAGGGCGACCGTCTTGGTCAGGCCTGTCACGGCGTGTTTTGACGCGACATAGGCCGACTTGAAAGGTGATGCGACGAGGCTGTGCGCTGACGTGATGTCGATGATCCGGCCCCATTTGCGCGACTTCATGCCGGGCACGGCGGCGGCAATCGCGTGAAAGGCGGAGAAGAAATTGATCCGCATCAGGAGATCGAGCTTGTCTTCGGGAAAATCCTCGATGGGCGAAACATGCTGGATGCCGGCATTGTTGACGAGGATGTCAACGCTGCCAAGCTCTGTCTCGGCGCGCTTGATGAGGTGGCGCACCTCCTCTGTCCTGGCCATGTTGGCCGGGTCGAACAGCACGGTGACGCCGCTCGACTTGGCCAGGTCAGCCCGGATTGACTCGGCATCAGGCGTCGGCAAGCCGTTGAGCATGATATGGCAGCCCTCGGCAGCGAGTGCCCTGGCAATGCCAAGGCCGATCCCGCTGGTGGAACCAGTGATGACGGCGTTGCGGCCTTTCAGCGACATGTGACATTCCCTGTGAACGTGAATTGCTGCAATGCAGCATAGTGGCTTTGAAGCATGGCGCAAGGTTTGGCCGAAAAGGCGCAGCATTGAACCTTGCATGTGGTGCGTCCGTCTGCCGACATGCCAGCAAGAATTGGCCACGCAGCACAACGCGTGTGTGATCCAATGGTTCCGGAAGATCACCGACAACGATGGTCAGCTTTTGGGGGAAACCGCGGCCTGCGTGAAGGTGGCCATGCCATTGTGGGTGGCCACGGCGGCCTTGATGATCGTGGCGGCAAGAGCGGCCCCCGAAGCCTCGCCAAGCCGCATGTCGAGCGCCAGCAAGGGTGCCTTGCCCAGTCGCACCAGCACCTCCCGGTGTGCGCCTTCCGCTGACAGATGCCCAGCGACACAATGGTCGAGGGTGCCAGGGTCAAGTGCATGCAGGATCGCGGCGGCAGCGGTCACGACATAGCCATCAAGCACGACGGGGATACGCTGCAGCCTTGCCGCAAGGATCGCACCGCAGATGGCGGCGATCTCGCGCCCGCCAAGACGGCGCAGGATTTCTAGCGGATCGTTCAGGTAAGCCTGGTGCAGATCGAGCGCCGTGTCGATCACCAGGATCTTCCGGGCCAGCGCATCATCGGTGACGCCGGTGCCGCGCCCGGCCCATTTCGCGCCGCCCCCGCCATAAAGTGCGGCATAGATGGCTGCTGCCGAGGTGGTGTTGCCGATGCCCATCTCGCCAAGGATAAGCAGGTCGGTGCCGCCTGATATCGCTTCCATGCCGAATGCCATGGTGGCGACAGTGGATTTCTCGTCCATCGCAGCCGCTTCGGTGAAGTCCTCCGTCGGCAGGTCGAGCGCCAGATCGAACACCTTGAAACCGAAATCGAAGGCGGCGCAGATTTGGTTGATGGCCGCGCCCCCTGCTGAAAAGTTCTCCAGCATCTGCTGGGTCACGGTTTGCGGAAAGGCCGAAACACCATGTTTTGTCATGCCATGGTTGCCCGCAAAAACGCAGACCAGGGGCCGATCACAGCTTGGCTTGCCCTTGCCTTGCCATGCGGCCATCCAGCCGGCCAGTTCCTCAAGCCGCCCAAGGCTGCCCGACGGCTTGGTCAGTTCGGCATCGCGCGCCGTCACGGCTTCAAGAGCGAGGGTGTCCGCATCCGGCATCGCGCGCAGCAGTGCGCGCACATCGTCAAAGGGCAATCCGGAGGTGGAAGCAGACATGAAACTGGCTTTCGGCAGAAGCTCGGACAATCTCGCCGCACGTCCTTGCGAGAATCATAGCTGTTCCTGCTACAATGTTCGGGCAACGTAAGTCCAGACAGACAAGTATTCAGTCCCATGAACGAGACAAAGGCGCCTCTCCCGCCGCCTGACACGCGCGGAGCACTGAACCCGGCGCGCTTCGCGCTGGCTGTGGCGCGCTGCATCAGGTTCTATTCACGCCTGCCGGTTCCGGCCATTCCGGGGGAGAGCGACCCACATGCCGTGCCGGATTTCCGGATCGAGCCTGTGGGCCTGCCGCTGGCGGGGTTGGTCATCGCCCTGCCGGCCATTGTCGTCAGCCTGCTGGCTTTTGCGCTGAAGCTCGATGCACTTCTCATTGCTGCGCTCAGCGTCACGACACTCGTGCTCACCACCGGGGCTTTCCACGAGGATGGTCTTGGCGACACCTTCGACGGGCTGTTCGGAGGCCACACGCCCGAACGGCGGCTGGAGATCATGAAGGACAGCCGGATCGGCGTGTTCGCTGGCTGCGCCATCATGCTGTCGCTGCTGCTCAGGGTCGTCGCCCTTGCCTCGATCCTCAGGGTTGGCGGGCTTGATGCCCTGATCGGAGCCTTGTTGATCGCGGCTGTGATCTCGCGCACCGAGGGCGTGCGCGTGCTGGCAACCTTGCCCACCGCGCGCCTCTATGGCGCTGCGGCGGCGGTCGGCAGGCCATTGATGTCCTCGGCCCTGATCGCGGGGGGGCTGGCGCTGGGCCTGACATGCCTTATCGCGCTCGTCTGCGATCTGCCGTTCTGGGGCGTGATCGCGGGGCTTGTGCTGTCCAGCCTGCTGGTGAGCCTGCTCGCAGGTGTCGCACGGAGGTTGATCGGCGGGCAGACGGGGGACATTGCCGGAGCGGCGCAGCAGCTTTCCGAGATCGGCCTTTACATCGGGCTCAGCGCGGGGCTGGCGCGGTAGCAACTTTCACAGAATGATCTGGGGTCTGGGACATCATCATGCTCTATCTTGTTCTTCTGGCTGGTGTTGTGGCAGCCATGGTCATCCTCGTGATCTTCGGCGAAGGCGAGAAGATTGCCGGTGTCGCACCGTCGATGTTCGCGTCTCTGGTGACGCTCACGGTGTTCGGGCTGTTCGCGCTTGGCTGGGGCGCGTCGGAGTTTCGCGGCAAATGGCGTGAAGCCTTGCGCAACGCCCTGCTCTGGATGCTGATCCTGTTCGGGTTTCTCGCCGGATATGCCTACCGCTTCGAACTGCAGGATGTGGCCAACCGCGTGCTTGCGGAGGTCGCGCCGGGATATGTGGTGATGGCGCGGGGCGGCGAGGTCAGCATCGCCCGGTCGGGGACAGGCAGTTTCATCCTGGCCGGCAAGGTCAATGGCCGGGATGCGCGCTTCCTGTTCGACACGGGCGCAAGCTCGGTCGTGCTGACGGATGCGACCGCCCGAAGCCTTGGGATTGATCCGGCGACGCTCGACTACACGGTGCCCGTTTCGACCGCCAATGGCCGCACCACGGCGGCCCGCATCAGGCTCGACAAGGTCGCCATCGGACCGATCACGGAAAACCGCGTCGAAGCGCTGATCGGCAGGCCTGGTGCCTTGACCGAAAATCTGCTCGGGATGAGTTTTCTGGAGCGGCTCGCCAGCTATGAGGTGCGTGACGACAAGCTCATCCTGCGCGGTGGCAGGTGAACGCAGTTGGCGACATCCTGATCATTTGCCCGTCTTCACCCGTGTCCATTGCCGGGTCACGATGCGCTGGGTCCGGTCGTCGTACGTGGTGTTGGTGAACAGGCGGCGAAACGTCGGCTCATCAGGATAAATGCCTGGATTGCTGCGGATGTCAGGCTTCACCAGCTCCCGTGCAGGCAGGTTACCACTGGCATAGGACACGATGTTCGAGTTCCGGGCCGCCATGTCGGCGCGCAGCATGAAATCCATGAAGGCATGGGCTTCCGCGACGTTGGGGGCATCAGCGGGAATCGCCATGGAATCAAACCACATCAGCGCGCCTTCACGCGGGATGATGTAGCTGATCTCGATGGTATTCTTCGCTTCTTCCGCACGCCTCCTCGCCTGCAGCACATCACCCGAATAGCCGATGGCGACACAGATTTCGCCAGTTGCGAGTGCGTTGATGTAGTCCGACGAGTGAAACTTGCGAATGTTTCCCCTGATCCGCACCAGCGCGTCTGCGGCCTTGCGCAGGTCCGCTTCAGACCTTGAATCGGGGTTCAGGCCCAGATAGTTGAGCGTGATGGGCAGGATTTCTTCCGGCGCATCGAGGATGTGGATGCCGCAATCCTTGAGCTTGTTCGAGAACTCCGGTTTCATCACCAGATCCCAGGAGTTGAGCGGCAAGCTCGTGCCGAGCCGTTCCTGCACTTTCCGGACATTGATCCCGATGCCGGTGGTGCCCCACAGATAGTTGACGGCGTGCCTGTTGCCCGGATCGTGGGTGGCCAGGCGCTGGGCGACATCAGGCCAGATATTGACCACATTCGGCAACCTTGCGCGGTCCAGCGGCAGGAATATCCCGGCCTTGATCAGCCTTGCCAGGAACGGCCCGGACGGCACGACCACATCATAGCCCGACTTGCCGGCGAGAAGCTTGGTCTCGACGATCTCGTTGTTGTCATAGGTGTCGTAAACGATCCTGATCCCGGTCTCCCGCGTGAAATCCTCGAGCACCCTTGGATCGACATAGTCGCTCCAGTTGTAGACGTTGACGACACGGTCCTGGGCCGGG
>JANMIB010000489.1:0-14180 GCA_031375605.1 Allobosea sp.
GCTTCAAGGACGCCGAGCAGATCGCGCAGCAGGATCTGCCCCCTGCCGATGCAGCCCGGTCCATGATCCAGCTCAGGCAGATGGTCAGCCAGCCCAACAGCTGGGACATGCTGCGGCAAGGTGGGCTCCTGGCAGAGCGGCGGCATCACAACCCGCGCCGCGCCGCCGCACGGCAGCCCCGGGATCTGCGCCTTCATCTGCAGAGCAGAGCACAGCCACGCCCGAAGGCTGACCGGCCCCGGAAGGCGGCAATCCAGGGTCAGGACCTGCTCATTCCCATCTTCTCTTGCAGGAACCTGCTGCCCTGCAACCGGGGTGCAATGCTCTATTTCAGGCCCATGACGCCGATCACGGCTGGCATCATGATGACCAGCATCAGCACAGGCAGGAAGAACAGGATCATCGGCACCGTCAGCTTCGGAGGCAATGACATCGCCTTCCTCTCGGCTTCCTGCATGCGCGCATCGCGGCTTTCCTGTGCCAGAACGCGCAAGGCCGTACCCACTGGCGTTCCATATTTTTCAGCCTGAACAAGAGCTGTCGTGACCGACTTGACCGATTCCAGATCAACGCGCTTGGAGAGGTTCTCATAGGCCTGCCGACGCTCCGACAGATAGGACAGTTCGGCTGTCGTCAGCACGAACTCTTCCGCCAATGCGATCGACTGGGTGCCTATTTCGGCACTCACGCGCCGAAAGGCCAGCTCGATCGACATGCCGGATTCAGCGCAGATGAGCAGAAGGTCAAGCGCATCCGGAAAGGCACGCCTGATCGACTGCTTGCGCTTTTCGATCTGGTTCTTCAGCAGCACCTCCGGCAGCTTGAGACCCAGAAACGTCGAAGCAACCACCAACAACATGTTTGTGGTGAGCGACTGCTTCATCACATCGAGATATGGGAAGTAGAACAGTCCGCACGCAAGGCCGATGATCGGGCCGATGAGCTTGTAAAAAAGCAGTGCGATTTCAGCACCCTGCCCCCTGTAACCGGCCTGGACGAGCTTGGCGCGCGCATCGTCGACACCCAGATGCTTGGCAAGCTGGAAACGCTCGACAATCTGCTTCATGTAAGCCTTGGGTGCCTGCCGAAGTGTGTTTCCGCCTGATGTGCGAGAGCGTTCGCGCGAGCGGATGGCTTCACGCTCGAGCGCGGCAGATTTCATGCGCCGCTTCAAGCCGTCCGTGCTCAGATAGGGCAGCGCCAGCGTCACGACGGTGGCCGCAGCGGCCAGCGCGAAGACCAGCGAAGCCACGAATCTTGGATCGATGAATTTCTGGATGATGAAGTCGATCATCGTTGGGCTTCCGATCTGTCAAACATCAAAATTGATCATCTTGCGCATCACCAGAACGCCCATGAGCATCCACAACACGCCGCCGACGAGCGTGAACTGCCCCGCCTGTGTGATCCAGAGTTTCTCGATATAGGCAGGCGTCGAGATGTAGACCATCAGCGCCACGCCGACCGGCATGCAGGCGATGATCCCGGCAGACGACTTTGCTTCCGCACTCAGAGCCCGAACCTTGGCCTTCAGTTTGCGGCGCTCGCGCACGACCTTGGCCATGTTGGCCAGCGATTCTGCGAGATTGCCGCCACTTTTCTGCTGGATGGTGATGATGATCCCGAAATAGTTTGCTTCTGGAACGGGGATACGTGCGTAGAGATCCTGGATGGCATCACCGAGCGGGATGCCAAGTGACTGGCCGTCCATCATCATCTTGAATTCGGAGCGGACGGGTTCGGCTGCTTCGGAGGCTATGATGCGCACGCAATCATTCAAGGGCAGCCCCGAGCGAAGGCCCCGCGTGATGACGTCAAGAGCATTGGGAAATTCATTGAGAAACGCCTTGATGCGCTTGTTCTTCTTGAACCCGAGATACCAGTTCGGAATCCCCAGACCGCCCACGACGACGCCCGGAATCATCGCAAACATATGGCCAACCGCATACCAGGCACCAAAAGCCGTGCCGATCGCCGACAAAAGGCTGTAGAGGTAGAACGTCTTGCGATCGATTTTCAGTCCGGCCTGGGAAATCTTGCCTTCCAGAGTGACCTTGCCAGCGCTTTTCTGCTTCTGGTCGAGTTCCTTGAGGCTTTGCGCCACTTGATCACGCTTGCTGCGCGTGCTGGCGTTGCGCGCAGTCCGTTCGCTCACGGGACCGGGCGCAAGAGCCTTGCGGCGCTGCTCGGCGCGCTTCTCGCCCGTCAGCAACGGGTACAAAAGCGCATAGGCGATGCCGGCGGCGGCTGCCGCGATCAGCAGGAAAGGCGCAAAAGAGGCTAGCATGGGGGCCCTCCGGCTCCTGATCCTGTCAATGAGGCAGTGTCAGCCTGGCTCACACTGGACCTCAAAGATTTTCTGGTCTGACTTCCATGGCGTCGAGTGCGGCAGCGAGGTTCTTTTCCTCGTTGTAGTAGCGGGCGCGCTCCCAGAATTTCGGGCGTCCGATCCCCGTGGAGCGATGTGCCCCGCTGAGCTTGCCGTTCGCATCCTCGCCCGTGATGTCATAGACGACCACATCCTGCGTGATGATCACATCACCTTCCATGCCGAGCACTTCGGTGATGTGGGTGATCCGGCGCGAACCATCCCGCAGACGGGCGGCCTGGACGACCACGTCGACCGACGAGACGATCATTTCGCGGATGGTGCGGGATGGCAGCGAGAAGCCCCCCATCGTGATCATCGATTCAATGCGTGATAGGGCTTCGCGCGGCGAGTTGGCGTGCAGTGTGCCCATCGAACCATCATGGCCCGTGTTCATGGCCTGCAGCAGATCAAAGGCCTCAGGGCCGCGGACTTCGCCGACGATGATCCGCTCAGGACGCATGCGCAGGCAGTTCTTGACCAGATCACGCATGGTGATCGAGCCTTGGCCCTCGAGGTTCGGTGGCCGGGTTTCAAGGCGCACGACATGCGGCTGCTGCAATTGCAGTTCGGCAGCATCCTCGCAGGTGATGACCCGCTCGTCTTCCTCGATGTACGCCGTCAGACAGTTGAGCAAGGTGGTCTTGCCCGAACCTGTACCGCCGGACACGACAACAGTGCAGCGGACCTTGCCGATGATCTTGAGCAGCACGGCAGCTTCCGGTGAGACCGAGCCGAACTTGACCAGCTGGTCGAGCGTCAGCTTGTCCTTCTTGAACTTTCTGATGGTGAGGCAAGCGCCATCAATCGCAAGTGGCGGCGCGATGACATTGACACGGGAGCCATCGGGCAGGCGCGCGTCGCAGATCGGGGATGATTCATCGACCCGGCGTCCGACCTGGCTCACGATACGCTGGCAGATGTTCATCAGCTGCTGGGCATCGCGGAAGCGGATATTGGTGTGCTGGATCTTGCCGCTGACTTCGATGAAGGTGCGGTTCGGGCCATTGACCATGATGTCGGCGATGTCGTCGCGGGCGAGCAGCGGCTCAAGCGGGCCATAACCCAGAATATCGTTGCAGATGTCTGCGAGCAGGTCTTCCTGCTCGGCAATCGAGAGGACCAGGTTCTTCAACGAAATGATTTCGTTGATGATGTCGCGGATTTCCTCGCGGGCGCTTTCAGCATCGAGCTTGGCCAGCTGTGCCAGATCGATGGCCTCGATCAGCGCGCCGAAGATCATGCTCTTGGTCTGGTAGTATTCCTCCGAACGGACGATTTCCTGCATCACATGCATGATTTTGGCAGGCTCGGGCTGGCGAACCGGGGCAGCCTGACGCACTGCAGGCGCAACCGTGCCGCGGCCCGCCATGGCAGCGACCGCCGATGATGGCGGCGCAGGGCTTGCAGACCCACCTGCTGATCTTTTGCCAAACATTGCTCAGTCCTCGTGTCGTCTTTATCTCAGGAGGTCTTGGCCTCAGGAAGCCTTGGCCTCAGGAAGCCTTGCGGCGGGTCAGCTTCGCCAGAAGTGGCTCCATGAACCCGCGTTTTGGTTTCTTGGCGTCCATCCGGCCCATCAGGCCCGATGCCAGTTGCACGAAATTCTGCGTGATCGGTCCGGTCGGCTGCACCTCGGCGATCATCTGCCCGTTGTTGGCAGCGGTGCCGAACAGCTGGGGATCAAACGGGATGATGCCTGCCAGCGGAATGCCGAAGGTCTTGGCGAACTCGTTGGCGGCAATTTCGGGCCGCTTCGGCACACCGACCTGGTTGAGCATCAGCTGCGGTTGACGATCATGGGTGCGGGTCTGCTTGCACAGGTCCATGATATTCTTGGCATTGCGCAACGAGGCCAGATCAGGTGTGGCCACGATCAGGATGTCATCGGAGTTGACAATCACGCGGCGTGTCCAGGCATTCCAGACATGGGGCACGTCCAGCACAATCGTGGGAACAAGGCCACGCAACAGATCAATCAGTTGATCAACGCCTTCCTCGGGAAGATCATAGGTCTTGTCGAGGATGGCGGGGGCCGCCAGCAGGCTCAGATTGTCCGAACAGCGCGACAGGAGCCGGTCAACCATGGCCTGATCGAGCCTGTCCGGAGCAAATATGGCATCGGCAACGCCCTGCGGCGGATCTTGGTTGAAATCCAGCCCGGCGGTGCCGAAAGCGAGGTCAAGGTCCACCAGGACCGTCGAGGCATCAAGACTCTGGGAAATGGCCCAGGCGATGTTGTGCGCCACGGTCGACGAGCCGACGCCGCCCTTGGCACCTACGATGGAAATCGTGCGCCCGAGCGTGGCGGAACCTGGGGCCGCGAACAGCTGCGACACGGAGCGGACCACATCGATCACGGTGACAGGTGCGATCAGGTAGTCGCTGACGCCGCGCTTTGTCAGTTCGCGGTACAGACCTATGTCATTGACATGGCCCACCACGATCACACGCGTGCCCGGATCGCAGACATCCGACAGCCGTTCGAGATGAGCGAACAGCGAAGCCGCGTCCTGCATGTGCTCGAGGATCAATGCGTTGGGTGTTGGCGATTCCTGAAAGGCCTCGACGGCGGCTGTCGGGCCGCCCATCTGGACTTTGGACACGGCTTTTTGCATGCGCCGGTCCGAAATCGCTGCCTGCACCGCAGCGGCGACATCGTGGCTTTCGCAAAAGGCCTGAAGCGTGATGCGCGGAACCGGCGCAATCACCTCGGCATTGGCATCAAACATGGCGGTGCTGTCGCTGCTCATGATCAATTCCCAACTGCGCGGTTGATCTTCGTGGCAGCGTCGCGGTATGTCGTTGACGGGTCTTGTCCTGCCCTGAGCTTGTCGATGGCGCCCATCCGGCGAACCGTGTCGATGCGCCCTTCCGTGCGACCTCTGACCAGATCGACCGGATCGGCAACCTGCGCCGCGATGTTGGTCTGATAGGCGCAGCCAAGGTTGTGGTAGGGCCGGTTGGTGGCAGAAAACGTCCCGTTGGATGCGCCCAGATCCTCTGGCCAGTTCCCGCACTCATGAGGTACGCGGGCCTGCAACCTTGCGAAAGACAGCCTGACGGGGGCTGCCACTGTATAGTCGGGAGCTGGATAGCTGCGCACCTGGACCATGGATGATCCGACGCCGTTTCTGGCAAGACCGTCCCGAACCGCCATCAGGCCGCGATGGCCGCTGCCGCGCACACCGTCCTGGCTGGGCACTTCGGCGACAATCTGGCTGCGGCCATGGGCGCGATACTCGGCGGCAAAAGCAGCGATATCGTCGTTCTGGCGCGGGTCCAGACGCCCGGCACCGGCATAGATCTCGATGGAGCGCGGGGCTTCGGACAGCACGATGGGGTGCCGCTCGCGAACATCGGTGGGCACCGAGGCGGTCACATCAGCCTTGCGGCTGACGCAAGCCGGAAGCAAGGCACAGGCAATGGCAAGAGCGGCGAACCTTGCAAGCCTTGCAGGAAGCGTGAAACGAGAATGGGGAGCTAACAGTGTCATGGCCGGTTCCAAACCCCTCAATCCGCAATGAAGCCGACACGGCCGCGATAGCCGTGCGCCGCGGCAGGGCTGCCCCCGCCATAAATCTTGTTCAGACGTCCAAGCAGAACAGTTTGGGCATCGTGCGCATCGACAAAACCGTCATCGGGCCGCGCCATCTGGCGTGGATCGGCGGGCTTGGCGATGTAGGGCGTGACCATGATGACCAGTTCGGTCTCGTTGCGCTGGTAATCACGCGAACGGAACAAGGCACCGAGGATCGGCAGGTTCATCAGGCCGGGCAGACCGTTGATGGCCTGCTTCGAGGTCTGCTGGATCAGGCCCGCCGTCATCATGGTGCCGCCCGATGGCACCTCAACCGTCGTGTCCGCCTTGCGGACCGTGAAGGCCGGCACAAGCACCGTGCCGATCAGGCGTGAATTGCTGGCGTCGATCTCCGTCACCTCGGTGCCGATCCGCATGCTGATGCGGCCTTCCGACAGCACGATCGGCGTGAAGTTCAGCGCCACGCCGAAGGGCTTGAATTCAAGCCCGATCTGGCAGGCTGGCGAAACACCGGGAATGAGTGAAGGCGTGCAGGTCTGGCTCGTGGGAATGGGAATCTCGCCCCCGGCCGTGAACTTGGCACTTTCGCCTGACACTGCTGTCAGGGTTGGCTCTGCCAGAATACGGGACGCGCCAGCGCGCTCAAGGGCGCGGAGCGTTGTTGACGCGCTTGCACCACCCAAACCGAAACTGGATGTCGGGTTGTCGATATTGACGCTGAATGGGTTTCGCAGGTTTGCGACGCCGCTCAGGTTGCTGGTGCTCCAGCTGCCTGCGGCATCGACACCCAGTTGCTTGATCGCCTGGCGCGACACTTCCGCGATCGTGACCTTGAGCAGGACCTGATCGCGGCCCCTGATCGTGAGGGAATTGATCACCGCACCTGATGTCGTGGTCCCCACACCTGATGTGACGCCGACAAATGCCTTGGCAATATCCATGGCCTGCGATGCGTCAGCGGCATTCGCCACCTGGCCCACGAGAAGGATGGAGTCGCCAGCCGGCTTGACCTCGATCTGGGCCTTCGGAAGGACCGTGCGCAAGGTTTGCCGCAGAACATTCAGATCACGGCCTACCGAGATGTCGAGCGCGGCAATCTGCTGGCCTTCGCCATCCATTGCAAAGATCGAGGTCGAGCCGTCCGCCACACCGATGATGAAGAGCTTTCGGGCCGAGCGAACGACCGCGTTGGCGACCTTCGGATTTGCGACGAACACCTCCTTGGCATCACGCGGCAATTCGATGATCAGCGACTTGCCGATGGACAGATCGAGCTTCTGGGCGCTGCCCGCGGAGGCCGAGCGGGTGGAAACCCTGTGGCTCGAGCTTCCCGACTGGGCCTGCGCTTCCGGAACGGCCAGGCTTGCGGCCAGCAAGCCAGCAGCGGCGCAGGACAGGAACTCCCTCAAGCGGAACGATCTTTGGCTGGCTGACGACATCGTTGTGTGCGTGCTCATGATGGCCTCACTGCTTGGCAGTCTGGGTGGTCAGTCCGAAGCGGACCAGCGTCAGGCCCTGCCGGTCGGACACTTCAGGAGGCGGGGCGGGTTCGTTCGCATCGGCCAGGCTGCGCAGGGCGAGGGACAGTGACCCCGACTTCTGGGACAGCGTGACGGTCTCAACCTGGCGCGGATCAAGTTCGAGTGTGGCGGTTTCGCCGATCACGACCTTCTCGCCGTTGCGCTCCTGGATGTTCGGGCCGATGGCGAGAACCCTGATGTTTGTCAGGATGGTTTCGGAGATGAAGCTCTCGGTGCCCTGCGCAGCACCTTCCTGGCGGCCTGTGCGGACAATGTCGACACGGTCATTGGGAAGCACGAAGCCGCCTGCCGTGCTGTTGCCGGCGCGGTCGATCGACATGGCGATGGCACGCTTGCCGGAGGGAAGCACGGCAGACAGGAAGCCCGTGCCGTCAACCTTGATCAGCTTTTCGCGGCGGATCGGCTCAGAGGCATAAAAGGCCGAGCGCACCAGCGCACCAAGCACGTCTTTTTCAAGCGCGCCTGCCTCGTCCTTGCGGATCACGCCCTGGGGCACGCCACCTTCCGGCCATGCCAGCCACTTCACGTCTGATTGGCTGACGGCGTTACCGAGCGGCAAATCGGTGGCTGCCACCAGCACATCGACCGTGCGGGCTGGCGGCGCAGCTTGCGTGATGGTGACAGGAGCGGGCGCATTGCCGGTCCCGACCAACATATAAGCTGCCAACATCGTGAGCAGCGAAATGCCTAGAACGATAGCTCTGGCGCCTGACAAACCCAACATGGAACCCACCTGAAACGAACTCTGTTTCGCTACAATGCAGGCGTATTCGTCAAATTATGGTTAATCAGGAGTTGCGAATTGCGAAGGTGTCGCAAGGAAAAGATGGCGTAGCCTTATCCGAGGCTCGCGACCATCTTCCAGATCGCCGTTTCAGGAAACATGATCAGCCCTGATGCGGACAGCGCGATGCCATAGGGCACGCCATTGCGCGGCGCGTGAAGCCGCTGCAGCCATGACCAGTTGCCCGCAAAACCCGGCAGCGGATGGCCACGCATGTTGAGAATGGACAATGTGAGCGCGCCGCCAAGCGCGCTGGCAATCATAATGTAAAGGGGCAGGAGTTCAGGTCCGATCCAGAGCGCGGTGGCAGCGGCAAGTTTCGCGTCGCCGCCACCGATCCAGCCAGCGGCGAAGAGTGCAATGCCGACAGCCAGCATCACGGCACTTGTACCAAAGTGCAGGCCGACGAGCGCGAGCGGAAACTCGCAGACCAATGCAAACACGCCGAAAGCCATGGTCAAGCCCAGCGAGATGCGGTTCGAAATGCGCATCGACACCAGGTCGCTCGCGGCAGCGAACGCCATGAAGGCCGGGAAAATGATCAAGGTGGCCAGCGTTGTCGCGGTCATGGTCATGTGCTCTCCTGCCTAAAGCAATGCGCACAAAAGTGAGTACCGGTTTTGTGGAATCGCAATGCGCTGACTTATGATGATCTTGGCCAGCAGATCACGAAAAGATGAAAATCAGGTTGAGCCGCTGTGAAACAGCGTAAGTCAAAAAGCTGAACATTGTCTCGATGAGGAAACAGCGGCAAATCATCTCAAAGCTGTGTTCACTGGCGTCATGCTGATGACCAGGTTTGCCCCGATCTGTGTCCAGACTGCGACGCACACCATTGAAATGAAACATGCGATGAGACCATACTCGATGGCAGTCGCCGCGCCTTCATCCATGAAAAAATTGATCATCACATTTTTCATGGGAAACATTCTTTCGTTCGCGACGATGGCGTGCCGAGCGAGGCTGTCTGTGTCGTGTTCGCGATCATGCCGTATCAACAAACGAATACCGCAACGATACTCGTCGATTTGTGTCCTTCAACAGCGAGAACCAGAAGGCGGTTGAACACCTTCTGATACCTGGCGTAAGACGGGACTCAGCGGCCGAGAGCCGTGTTGACGTCAGTGAAGCGAGCAATCAGGCTCGTGCCGACCTGGGTCCAGATGGTGATGCAGACCACTGCGATCAGGGCTGCGATCAGGCCGTATTCGATGGCTGTTGCGCCAGACTCGTCCTTGGCAAAGCGGGTCATCAGATTCTTCATGGGAAACACTCCTTTTACATCACGGTTGCGTCGAATATCCTTGTCTGGCTGACCGAGGATCAACAGAACGTGTTCAATAGGGACATCAGGCGGTATGGCCAGGTGCCAGAAGCAGTCATGATCCCGGAAAATGTTTGTGTGTTTTCCGGGATCAAGACATCCTCAGCGGCCGAGAGCCGTGTTGACCTGCGTGAAACGTGCGATCAGGCTCGTGCCGACCTGGGTCCAGATGGTGATGCAGACGACTGCGATCAGGGCTGCGATCAGGCCGTATTCGATGGCTGTTGCGCCGGACTCGTCCTTGGCAAAGCGGGTCATCAGATTCTTCATGGGAAACACTCCTTTTACACCACGGTTGCGTCGAACGTCGTCGGTTGTTTGTTTGCCCGGAGATCGTCGACTGATGTCAAATCTACAGACGATCTCTTGCGGTTCCGTTAAATCGAAATACGAATATCCTTTGAATTTGATCTGTAGTTCATATGGTTAATTTGATATTTAAATCAGTTCATATGATATAATATTTTATTTACTTGAAGTTTCTCATGATATTCCTCACGTTTTTACGCCGACATATTTGAAATAAGTCAGTTGATTGTATCATGATTCGAGATTTAACGATAATATACTGATCGACTCTAACGAGAGCGGCCGTATTTTCGCTGACGGGATCATTCTGCTTTCCTCATGTTCCCCACACTGCAGGCGCTTTATTCAACACAAGACGTGGCAAGACGCAGATCATGCAACCTTTCCTTGCATGCAGGCTGGATGAAACGGTCAGCGCGTTATCACATTTTTCACCATGCTGGTGCAGTCTTGCCGGATGACAACCAGAGCGGACCATGCCGTCATGCCAGTTTCCTTGCCATTTTCAGCCTTGCGGACACGCGCGCCAGCAGCCCTCGTGCTGCTTTCCCTGATGACCACGGCATCCTTCGCCAACGAGCGGATCGACGCTGTCATGGTCATGGTCGACCATGCCAAGGTGATCAAGCTGCCGGAGAAAACCCAGACTGTCATCGTCGGCAACCCGATGATCGCCGATGTGGCTGTCCAGAAAAACGGCATCCTGGTCGTCACGGGCCGTGCTTTCGGCATCACCAACATGATCGCGCTCGACGCAAGCGGCAAGATGCTGGCCGAATCACGGGTAACCGTGAGGGCCTCGACAGATGCGCTCGTCACGGTGCAGCGCGGCATGGAGCGGGAGTCCTATTCATGTGCGCCCCAGTGCCAGCCCTCGATCCAGCTCGGCGACTCGACGAAATACTTCGGCGAGGTGGGTGCCCAGACATCGACACGCAACCAGTTGTCGACGCCCGCAAGGTAAGATCGTCCGAAACAGCCGTCTGTCCCGCATCACAGGCTTAACGACAGCTTGCAATCCATGGTGCCAAATCTGGGCATGTCCTAAGACTTCAGCAAACATTGCTTGGTATCACTGCCTTTCAAGGCGGAGATGAACGCACATGGGTTGCCCGGCACATCAAGTGGCAGACGGCACGATCAGCACGAGTGGCGGCACCGATGGCGGCACAAGACGTCGCGGCCTTCACCTGTTCGCAAAGCGTTTCGGCGCTGACAGGAAGGGCGCAACAGCTGTCGAATTTGGCCTGCTCGCCACACCCTTCTTCTTCATGTTGATGATGATCGTCGAAATGTCGATGGTGTTCTGGACCCGTCAGGTTCTGCAGGAGGCCACCAATCAGGCCGCTCGCACCATCCTGACCGGCGAAAGCCGCACTCTTTACAGTGGCTCCGTTGCGGCCCAGACGGCAGCTTTTCGCGATGCGGTCTGCGCCAGGATGAACATGGCCACCGATTGCCCGACGAGATTGTTCATCGACGTGCAACCTTCGAGCGCGTTTCCGGCCAACGCAAACAGCATGGTCACGTCCGGCACCATTGATGTCTCCCGCTACCAGATGCGGCCCGTCGCCCCAAGCGAGATCGTGGTCGTGCGCACGGCCTACAAGGTTCCCGTGATCACCAGCGGCTTCTTCAGCGCCATGTCGCGGCTGACCACCAATGAGAATGTGCTTGAATCGGTTGTTGCCTTCCGCGCCGAACCCTTTCCGACGACATGAGGATCACCATGTTGAAGATCGAAACGAGCAACAAACCCGACGCCCACCCGCCGATGCCCGGCCTTGCGAGATTCAGGAAGCGCTTCACACGCAATGATGAAGGCGTTGCAGCCGTCGAGTTCGCTTTCATCGCGCCCATCATGCTGACGTTGCTGATCGGAATCGTCGACATCAGCAACGCGGTCTCGATCAGCTGGAGACTGTCCCAGCTCAACCGCACCCTGGCTGACCTGTCGTCGCAAAGCCGGACCATGACCACAGCCGAACGCAACAACATCTTCGGTGCCAGTGCCGCGACACTCTCACCCTACACCGGACCTGCGCCCGTCATGGTGATCTCAAGCGTGGTACTCAACAACACGGGCGTGGCGCGGGTGTGCTGGAGCGCAAGCAATGTCAGCGGCAATGAACTGCCCGCCAATTCGGTGGTGACGCTGCCCAACATCGCCATGGCCGTGCCAAACACGTCCTACATCATCACGAATTCACGCGTCGTCTACACGGGCACGCTCTCGCCCAACTTCACCATGAATGCCCAGCGGCTGTATTTCCGGCCGCGTGCCGGCGTGCTTGGCGGCCCCGGCAATGCCGAGCAGGTTGTCACCACCACGCAAGGTCCATGCTGAACAAGGCTCAGGCCTGAGCAGCGCTGCCTGATTGCGGCTTAAAGCCGCTTGCGCGATGGGCGCGTTCGGCGCAATGGGCAGTGATGGTCGATCATCCCACAGCGCAGGCCGGGTTCGGTGTGTATCTTCACTGGCCGTTCTGCGCCGCCAAATGCCCCTATTGTGATTTCAACAGCCATGTGCGGCGTGAGCGGCCGGACGAAGCGCTGTATCTTGAGGCCTTCAAACGCGAGATTGCCCACAGGGCGGCGCTTGCGCCGGGCCGGACCGTGACCTCGATCTTCCTGGGTGGCGGCACGCCATCGCTGATGCAGCCGGCAACGGTCGCAGGCCTGCTCGATGCCGTCGCCGAAGCCTGGACAGTTGCGCCAGATGTCGAAATCACGCTTGAGGCCAACCCCACAAGTGTCGATGCCACCCGGTTTGCGGGCTACAGGGCGGCAGGTGTGAACCGTGTTTCGTTGGGCGTTCAGGCGCTCAATGACCGCGATCTCAAGGCCTTGGGCCGTCTGCACACCGCAGTTGAGGCGCTTGCAGCCGTGGATCTTGCGGCTCGGCACTTTGATCGCATGTCATTTGACCTGATCTATGCCCGCTCGCCGCACCAGAGCGTGACTGAGTGGCGCACCGAGCTGGAAAGCGCCATTGCGCGCGCGGTGGAACATCTGTCGCTTTATCAGCTCACCATCGAGCCGGGGACCGCGTTCCATGCCCTGCATGCGGCAGGCAAGCTGCCGGTGCCTGACGATGACCATGCGCGTGCGCTTTACGAGATCACGCAGGAAATCTGCGACCGGCACGGCTTCAAAGCTTATGAAACCTCCAACCATGCCCGCCCCGGCGCTGCGTGCCGCCACAACCTGATCTACTGGCGCTATGGCGAATATGCCGGCATCGGCCCCGGTGCCCATGGGCGGCTGGTGGCAAACGGTGTCAGGCGCGCCCAGTCAACCGAGAAACACCCTGAAACCTGGCTGGCGCAGGTGCTCAGGTCCGGTGCAGCACTGGTCGAGGACGAAGCGCTCACGCCCGAAGCTGCAGGAGACGAATTCCTGCTGATGGGCCTGAGATTGCGCGAAGGCATTGATCCGGCGATTTATGAAAGCCTGTCGGGACGGGGTCTTGATCCCAAGCGGCTCGCCTCGCTGATCACAGACGGCATGGTCATCATCACGGCCGACGGCCATGTGGCAGCCACCCCGGACGGCGCACTTGTGCTTGATGCGGTGGTGGCCGACCTGGCATCGTGAGCCAGATCAGGCGGCCTTTGTTGTCAGGCGGCCTTTGTTGTCAGGCTTGCCGCCCGAACTCGCGCGGCGCAGCGCTCACGGTGACGGCAGAGCCATTGCGCACTTCGAGTACGGCCAGGCCGCGTTCGATCATGCCATCGGGACGGAAGCGGAACAGGCCATCAACACCCTCGAAGCCTGACGCATTGGTCAGGACCGTGTCCGAAAACCGCTGCGCACCCTGCTGGCGGGCCAGCGCTGCGACCAGCGTCACAGCCGTGTAGGCAAGAGAGGCAATGCGCGTTGGCGCAGAGCCGAACCGCGCCTGATAGCGCTGGGCGAAAGCGTTGAAGCCCGTCGCTTCGGGCGCTGCAAACCAGCCGCCCTGCAATTGCGCCACCTTGAAGGCACGGGCATCATTCCACACACCCGTCCCCAGCAGCTTGATACGCTGGCTGTTGAAGCCGGCACCCTGCAGGGCTTGCCCGATGGCGGGCAGCGTATCCGCGGTCTCAGGCGCGAACAGCGCATCGATCTGGCCAAGGGCGGGACCAAGACGTGTGACAGCCTCCTGCAGCTTGCCCTGCTCGACGGCAAAACGCTCGATGGCCACCACGCGCAAGCCGCGTTGCGCCGCAGTCTGCTGGAAGGCGGCCTCGACCACGCGGCCATAGGCCGTGTCAGGGACGATGGCCGCATAGGAACGGCGGTTCTGCTGGGCAGCAAAGCCGAGCACG
>JANMIB010000494.1:0-4138 GCA_031375605.1 Allobosea sp.
GCCAGCGCTGTGGAAGGGAAAGCCACAGGCCTCGGCCTTTTGCCGCCAGTCCGGCCGCTCGGGCAGCGTGATGCGGCGCATCGCTGGTCAGCCGCCGCCGGACATGGATTGCCCGGTTGAACCGAAGCCGCTGCGCGAGACGGTGTTGCTGCCTGACGGGGAAGTCGTGCTGCGCGGTGCGTTTATATTGCTACGAGGTGCGTTTACTTCGGTGCGCGGCCTTGCATCAACCCGCACCCTTGCGTCGGTGCCGGGCGGGCGGGTCACGGTCGTGCCGGAGCCTGTGGAGTAGGTGCGTCCCGAAGCAAAGGCTGCACCGGTGCCGCTTGTGCCGCTGCTGCGGCTTTGGGGCGCACATTCTGGCTGACCGGGCGTGCTGGCTCCCTGCGGACAATTGGCAAGGCCGGCGCGCGGCGGATACAGCGGCTGGCTTCGGAACTGGCTCTGGGGCTGCAATCCACCCTGCCCCGCATTTGCGAGCGAACGCGCGACCAGAGCGCCGACCAGCGCGGGTACGAAGACCGATGCGCCGTTCCAGCTCGAACTGCGGCATTGACTGGCACCATATTGTGCTTCGCAAGACGCCTGATCATTGAAGCGGGGCGCATTTGCCACTGACGCCTGCTGAACGGAGGCGAAGGCGCGGTCGCAGGCTTCCGATGTCATGCCTGCCGCCATGCGACATTCCTCGACCGAGGCGAAGGCCTGTGCGTCAGGCGGCACATCATCGCTGGTGCCACCCACGCTGGTGACATTGCGTGGCCAGAAGGCTGCGACGGCCAGAAGGCCGACCGCACCGATGGCGATGTATTCAGAGCGTTTCAATCACCCCTCCGACGGTCGGATAATAGGTCATCGACGCCGCATTCAGCATGCCGGCGACAATGGCGATGGCCGCCAGCACGATGGCCGAGGCCATGGCGTTGTTCTTGATGTTGACTGAGAGCCCCGGCAACAACAGGCGCGTGATCGCATAGGCTGACAATTGCACCACCAGCGCGATCACGCCCCACAGGATGCAATCGGGCACGCTGGACGCCTGGGCGATGGCTTTGGACAGCGGCAAGGCAAAACCGATCAGTGAACTGCCAAAAGAGAGCGCCGCCGACGCATTGTGCGCCCGGATCAGGGCAATCTCGTCATGGCCGGTGATGCGGACATAGACCACAGCGAAGATGAAGGTGAGCACAAGCCCGATCACGCCATAAAGGAAGAAGTTGGGTATGCCGCCAAGCGAGGGATAGATCCAGTTCATGCGAGTTCTCCTGCAAGAACATCCTAACCAAACGTTATGTGCTTTGCACCTGCTTTTGCGTCAGCTCGCCAGAACCCTTTGCGGCGGGAAGGTGATTTCCACCAGCGTGCCCTCGTTCTTGGCGCTGGTGATCAGAAGCGCGCCCTTGTTGGCTTCCACCAGCGCCTTGGTGATCGGTAGGCCGAGGCCCGTGCCGTTGCCGCGACGGGTGGCGGAGACCTGCCGGAACGGTTCCATGGCGAGGGCCAGTTCCTTCTCGGACATGCCGACGCCCGTGTCACGCACGCGCAGGATGACCTCGCCGCGATCGCCCAAAGCTGTCGAGACAATGACCTGCCCGCCCGCATCGGTGAACTTCACAGCGTTGGAGAGCACGTTGATCACGATCTGGCGCAGCGAGCGGTCATCGGCGACCACGGCGGGCAGCTTGGGTTGCAGGCCCGTGCGCAGCACGACGCGCTGGCGGTTGGCCTCTGGCTGGAGCAAGGCGACAGACGAGGCGGCGATGTGGTTGAGGTTCACCCCCACGAAGGTCAGGTCCATCTTGCCGGCTTCGATCTTGGCCAGATCGAGCAGGTCGTTGATCAGGCTGATCAGATAGCCGCCGGACTGGTGGATGTCGCCCAGATATTCCTTGTAGCGCTCGTTGCCGATGGGGCCGAAGCGCTCCTCGCTCATCACCTCCGTGAAGCCGAGGATGGCGTTCAGCGGGGTGCGGATTTCGTGGCTGATCTTGGCCAGCACGTCGGATTTCTGGGCGCTGGCCTTCTCGGCCTGGCGCTTGGCCTCCACCAGATCAGCCTCGGCGCGCTTCCACGCCGTCATGTCACGCAGGACGGCGGAGTATTTCTTGTCTGGTCCATCTGCCACGCGGCCCATGGTCATGGAAAGCGGGATGCGCCCGCCCTGACGCACGCGGCCGGCAACCTCGCGGCCATCATTGAGCAGTGCAGCGACGCCGCCGCCCTTCAGGCCTTCGAGATAATCGAGCGCGGTGATGTGGCTCTCGGGAGCCAGCAGCAGGGTGAAGTTTTCGCCAATAACCTCACGCTGATCGTAGCCAAACAGCGCCTCGGCAGATTTGTTGAGCGACAGGATGCGCCCCCGGTCATCGACCGTCGCCACGCCATCGGTGGCGGTGTCGAGAATGGCGATGAGTTCGCGGGCCTGTACCTGCGCTTTGTCGAGGTCGAGCTTGAGAGCATCGGCACGCGCCGCGTCGGCATCTGCGCGGGCAATATCACCAGTCTCCAGCGCCCGGCGGAACGACATCAGCGTTGCGGGCGTCCCGTTCCAGGTGATGGCGGACAGCCGTGCGTCCACTGCTTCAAAACTGCCATCGCGCCGTGTCAGCGAGAAAACGCCGCCACCTTCACTGGGAGCTGGCCCGCGAAACAGCCGTTCGGTGCCCATGTCCAGCAGGTCGTCGACGCTGTCGTGGTCGAGCAGGTCGATCAGCGTACGGTTGGCATAACTGATGCGCTCGGCCTTGAGCACGAGAATACCGATGGGCAGCTTGTCGAGCAATGCCATGAACATGTCATCACGCGGGGGTGCCGCAGGAACCAGATGAATCACAGGCTCATGGCTTGCGGGAACAGCAGGCCCTGAGACGTCAGGGGCTGCGGCAACCTCCATGTCGTCCGGCGTGTCATCGGACGCTGCTTGGGGCAACGCAGCCTCTGGCAAAAAGTCTGGCAACGCGACGGTTCCATGACCTTCTTTTATATCGTGACCTTCATTTATATCGTGACCCTCACTTGCATCGCGACCATCACTTGCAGCGTGATTGGCATGAGCATCGTGATTGGCACTTGCTTGTTCGCTTCCGCCTTCGTCGCCTTCAAGGCGCGCACCGAGCGCCTTGGCGATTTCGCGGAAGGCATTGCGTTCGCTGCTGGTCAGGCGCAGGGCCGGGTCATGGGGCCTGATCTGCACGACATTGGTTGGCGCACGTTGATGCACGGCAGACGTCTGAAGGACTGCCTCTGGCGGCTGCTCGGAATGTGCCGATGCCAACGTTCGCTGAGCGGGATAAAGCTCCGGCATGCCCTCATCAGGCAGCCGTTGCACAGTCGCAACGGCATCTGTTGCACGGGGCGGCATGTCACTTGCTCCACGCAGTGCTGTGCCGGAATCCGGTTGTTCCAAACCGACCAGCGCCGGGGCGAAGGGCACGATCTGACGCGTGTCGATGATGGCGAAGCCGCGCCAGCCTGTCAGCGCACGGGTGCTGTCATGCAGCGGAAGGCCAGACATCGTCACCTTGAAGGCATCATCCGTGCCGGACAGGCGCCAGAATGTGTCAAGACCGCTGAAGGTCTTGCCTGCGTTCAGTGCCGACGCCACCACATTGCCGGGGTCGTGCACAATGGTTCTGGACACCTCAGCCCAGGTTTTGCCATTCCAGGTCTGACCCACCAAGGCATCAGCTGTCTCGCGCCCGAAAGCGGTGATGATCTCGCGTGGAGGCGCTGGGATCACGCCGTCACCATCCATCTCCCAGATGAAACGGACCTTTTCGGCCAAGGCTTGCGGCAAAGGGGACACCGGACTTTCAGTGAATATGTCTGGCGCCGATGTTTCTTCAAAGACCAAATCGTTTTCAGAGACCGCGGCCTGCCGGGCAGGAACCGCATGCTCCTGCGGTTCAGCCAGCGGCTCAGACACGTCCGGCATGGTCTTCACCGCTGGGGTGGCCAAGGCATCATCAGGATGCTGGCGGTCCTGCGCAGCAATCAGCAGCACAACCGTGCCGTCGTCGGTCCGGATGCGGCGGCAGGCGCAGGTCAATGCCCTGTTGCCACGCAGCGTCGGCAACTCGATCTGTTCGAGGCGCACACCGTTGCCCGGCGCCAGGCCGCCTGCCAGCTTCGCGAACTG
>JANMIB010000519.1:0-7923 GCA_031375605.1 Allobosea sp.
GGCCACTGGAAGGACACCCATTCCATCGGCGTGATCGGCAAGCTGATGTCCGGGCGCATGTTTCCCCTGACTCTTGAAGGGCTCGAGCGCGCGATCAAGGCGCTGTCCCGCTGACACGCCCGTGGCCCACAGCGCCAGCCAGATCAACACAGGCTGAAAGGCCAACCGCGGGCCGTGGTACCACCAGCCGGTCGGCAACCCGGCGACCTCCACCGCGAACAGGGCGTGCTTGATGTTGGCAGGCCAGACGCACAGCGCATAAAGCGCGAGCATGATGCCTGCCAGACGCATCAGGCGCGGAACATGCAGCGCAATGGCGCCAGCAATCTCGCAGATGCCGGTGACCAGGATGACCCCGCGAGGAAACGGCACGATCTGCGGCATGATCGGCAGGAAGCTGTCAGGATGTGTGAGATGCGCGATGCCCGCCGCCAGATAGAGTGCTGACAGACCAAGACGGGCCGCACATCTCGGCAGGTCTTTCCTCACCGTTGTGCTGCCGGGATGTGTTCACCAAGAAACCGCATCATGTCGTCGAACACAGCCTGGCGCTTGGCCCTCGTGAACTGAGGGATGGCCAGCAGCGTGTCGGCGTGATCAAGACCCGGATACCGTCGTTCTGTCACAATGGCTCCGCGCAAACGCAGCCTTGCGGCCATGGTCGCGGTGTTGCGCGGATTGACGGTCGTGTCATCAAGCCCATGCGCGAGGAACATCGGCGGCGCGCCGCTCCGTGCGAACGTTACCGGCTGTGTCTGCAGCGGGTCGGGTGCCTTGCCCATGGCAGCCCGTGCTGCAGGCGATGTGAAGGGAAAGAAATCATAAGGCCCTGACAAGCCCACGATGGCCTTGATCGACGAGGCCGCAACACCCGCACGCCTGAGGTATCGCGCATCCAGCGCCAGCATCATGGCATTGTAGGCACCTGCTGAATGTCCCACCAGCGCGACCCGGCCCGGATCGCCGCCGAAACGGCTGACATTGTCCGTCAGCCAGCGCAACGCCCTGGCATTGTCATCCAGAAAATCCGGAAACTGTACCTCCGGCACAAGCCGATAATCCGCCACGACAATCACGTAGCCCTGGGCCGCGAGCGCCCGGCCCGCAAAAGCATAATCACTGCGGCTACCGGAATCCCACGATCCGCCATAGATGAAGAAGATCACCGGCATGCTGGCCCCGCGCTTTGCAGGGGCATACACATCAAGCCGCTGGCGGGGGTGCTCGCCATAGGCAATGTCGCTTGCCGCAAGTTCGCTGCCCGCGTCGCCGCTGGCGACGGCATTGAAAGCCCCGATGGCCGAGCAACCTGCGAGGCCAAGTCCGGCAATGGCCAGCAGCGCACCCAGCGCAAAGACGCGCAAGGCCGCCAGGCATCTCGCCCCAGTCATGCGCCGATGAGGCATTTCGTCTGGTATCGCACCCATGAAGGCACCCCTGCACTTTCGATCAGCTTTTGATACTCCCGGACGACCCGACCGGATGCACCGGCATGCGGATACACTTGCGGTGCAACGCTTGTCTGGCCTACACGCAAGCCCATGTCCCTGCTCCAGCCCCTGCCGTCCGATGACGATGATCCGCTTGGCCCGCCGACATACCGGCAGCGCCCAAGACCTATCGGTTTTGATCTTGCCTACAAGCTCGATGGCGATGTCCTGGTCATCGACTCCACCCGCAAGATCGACAGGGTGCAGCTTTCCGCCGTCGAACAGGTGCGCTTCACCTTCAAGCCGGGCAACATCACCTCCACCGGCTACGTCACGCAGCTCAGGCTGAAGGACGGCAAGACCATCACCATTGGTGATACATCCTGGCGCTCGCTGGTCGAAGTCGAGCGCGGCGGTGCGCGGTATGTCCGTTTCATCACGGCGATCTGCGAGAGCATTGCCCGCACCAATCCGAAGGCTGAATTCCTTGCCGGCAAGCCATTTGTCCTTTGGGTTATGTTTGCAGGTGTCGTGACCGTTTCAGTGGCCATGATGGTGTTCTTCGCCTCGCGAGCCTGGGCGCAAGGCTACACCAACACGATGTGGCTTGGCGTGGCCCTTGCCGCCATCGCGCTGTGGCAGATGGTGCCGATGGTGCGTCTCAACCGGCCGATGAAGCTGAAAACGGGCGAGGTGCCGACCCACCTGATGCCGACAACGGCGCCTGCCGCCTGATCTGCCTTACCTCACGACGAGGACAGAGCAGACCGCATGGCGCACGATGGTCTTGGCGTTGGAACCGAGCAGATATGTCGCCATGCTGGGCCGATGTGAACCCACCACGATGAGGTCCGCCTGGCATTGCTTGGCTTCTTCAAGCACCTCGCCATAGATCGAGCCCACCCGCACTGTCACGCTGATCCTGTCGCGCGGCAGGGCAAGCCCTCCTGCAATCGCCTTGAGTTCGGTCTCGGCATCTGCCTTCGAGGTCGCATCGAAATCGACAGGCACATACTCCATGTAAGTGACCGGCAGGAGCGAGCGGACCATGATGAGCCGCACGTTTCCGCCTGATGCGTTTGCGAGTTCGACAGCCTGGTCAAGCGCTGCACGGGCGATCCCGGTGTCGGTGAGATCAATAGGCACGAGAATGGATCTGAACATGGGAGCCTCCAATCGGATCACGTCATAACACGCCATATTTGCGGCGGTTCCTTGATCCTGGTCAACATGCCGTCTATCCCAGACCCAGGCCATCATCCCAGTAGGGAACCGGGCCATAGAGGGCCGCCAGAAAATCAAGGAACATGCGCACCTTCTGCTCCATGTGACGGCGGCTGGGATAGACCCCGTGAATGGCGACCCGCCTGCCGCCCGAGTAGTCCGGCAGCACCTGCACAAGCCGCCCATCCTTGAGGTCTGGCCCGACATCCCAGGTCGAGCGCAGCGCAATGCCCAGTCCCGCCAGCAGCGTTTCGCGCACGACCTCGCTGGAATTGGTGCGAAGCGGCCCGTTGATGCGCACCTGCACCGGACCTTTGGGGCCATCCAGCCGCCACTGGTCGGCATTGTGGGCGATGAGGGTGTGGCTTGCCAGATCATCAAGTGATTGAGGCGCGCCCCTCACAGCCAGATAGGCCGGAGTGGCGCACAGCACCCGGTGGTTTGGCGCAAGCCGCCGTGCCACGAGACTTGAATCAGCCAGATCCGCAATCCGGACCGCCAGATCGAAACTCTCGCCGATGATGTCAACAAACGAGTCGTTCAGAACCAAGTCTACCGTCACAAGCGGGTTGCGGTCGAGGAACGCTTTGAGATGCGGGGCGACATGCAGCCGCCCGAACGAGGTCGGTGCCGAGACGCGCAGGATTCCGCGCGCTGTCGCAGCTCCGGATGCCACCCAGCTCTCGGCATCATCGACACTCGACAGGATCGAGATGACGCGCTCGTAAAAGCCCTGCCCCGCCTGTGTCAGGGACAGTTGCCGCGTCGTGCGTTGCAACAACCGGACGCCGAGCCGCTCCTCAAGCCGCCTGATGCGCTTGGATATGACGGCGGGCGACAGGTTCAGTTCCCGTCCGGCCCCGGACATCGACCGCACCGTGACAACACGGGCAAACACTTCAAGATCACCCAGCCGGTCCATCTGGCCTCCAAAGAGCACAGCCGATCATTCTTTCCAAAATAGAAACAATGATCGCTATTTGTCACGCTTCTTCTGGCTGAAAATTGCGCTAAGAATGACTGTGAAACAGACTTTATCGTCGACGCAAGGATACCGCCGTCATGTCAGCGATTGCCTTTCCCGTTCCCGATGCCAGCATCATCGCGCGCCGTGCCGACATCATCAGGGGTCTTGCGCCTCTGGTTGCAGCCGAGGCGCTGATCACGTCCGAGGATGAACTGCGCCCCTACGAGAGCGACGCGCTGACGGCCTTTCGCAAGGTGCCGCTGGCCGTGGTGCTGCCCTCAACCACCGAGGAGGTTGCGGCGGTTCTCAGTTATTGCAGCAAGGCGGGTGTCCCGGTTATCCCGCGCGGCTCCGGCACGTCTCTGGTTGGCGGCGCGACCCCGCAGGAAGATGCGGTGGTCATCGGCGTTTCCAAGATGAACCGCATCATCGAAATCGACTATGCCAACCGCACGGCAAAGGTGCAGGCGGGCGTCACCAATCTTGCAATCACGGGCGCGGTCATGGCGGATGGCTTTTTTTATGCGCCGGACCCGTCCTCGCAACTTGCCTGTTCCATCGGCGGCAACATCGCCATGAACTCCGGCGGGGCGCATTGCCTGAAATATGGCGTCACCACCAACAACATCCTGGGCCTCAAGCTGGTGCTGCTGAATGGCGACATCGTCGAGATCGGCGGCGATCACCTTGATGCGCCCGGCTATGACCTGCTCGGCCTGATGATCGGCTCGGAAGGCCAGCTTGGCATCGTCACCGAAGCCACCGTGCGCATCCTGCGCGCGGCGGAAGGGGCACGGCCTGTGCTGTTCGGCTTTCCGAAGCCTGAACTGGCTGGCGCGGCGGTGGCCGCCATCATCGGCGCAGGGATCATTCCGGTGGCGATGGAATACATGGACAAGATGGCCATCGCGATCTGCGAGGATTTCGCCCATGCCGGCTATCCTATGGATGCCGAAGCACTGCTGATCATCGAGGTCGAGGGCTCCGAACAAGAGATGGACGACCAGCTCATCCGTATCATCGAGATCGCGAAGCAGCACGGAGTCACCACCATCAAGGAAAGCAAATCCGCGATGGAGACCGCCGCGATCTGGAAAGGCCGCAAATCAGCCTTTGGCGCGACCGGCAAAATCGCCGATTATATCTGCATGGATGGCACCATCCCCACCGGCCAGTTGCCCTATGTGCTGGGCCGCATCGATGATCTGGTGAAGCATTACGACCTGCGCGTCGCCAACGTTTTCCACGCCGGTGATGGCAACCTGCACCCGCTGGTGCTCTACGACATCAATGACCCGGTCGAGCGCCAGAAAGCCGAGGATTGCGGCCTCGATATTCTCAGGCTCTGCGTCGAGGTTGGCGGCTGCCTGACCGGCGAACACGGCGTCGGCATCGAAAAACGTGACCTGATGCCGGTGCAGTTCGCCAAGTGCGACCTTGACCAGCAAATGCGGGTGCGTGCCGTGTTTGACCCCAAATGGCTGCTCAACCCGGCAAAGGTCTTTCCGCTCGAAGGCAGAGTGCTTTCAGGGCAGATTGCAGCCTGACATGACACTGTTCACGCCCGCAACCGAGGCCGAAGCGGCTCAGCTTGTCGCTGACCTTGCGACCACCAGGAAGCCCGCTTCCATCCAGGGCGGAGCCACCCGTGTCAGCATGGGCCGCCCGAACCAGACCGAAGCAACGATTTCGACTGTGCATCTGGGCGGCATCACACTGCACGAGCCTGCTGAACTGGTGATCTCGGCCCGCGCCGGCACGACGGTTGCCGAAATCGAGGCCACGCTCGCCGCCAAGGGCCAGATGCTACCCTTCGAGCCGATGGACCACCGGGCACTGCTCGGCACCACAGGCCAGCCCAGCATCGGCGGCGTTGTCGCGGGCAATCATTCCGGCCCGCGCCGCATCCAGGCCGGGGCCTGCCGCGACAGCCTCATCGGCGTGCGCCTGATCAACGGGCTTGGGCAGGCCATCAAGTCCGGTGGCCGTGTGATGAAGAATGTCACGGGCCTTGATCTTGCCAAGCTCGTCACCGGCTCATGGGGCACGCTGGGCCTGCTGACCGAAGTCACCTTCAAGGTGCTGCCCAAGCCCGAACGCGCGCTGACCTTGCTGATCAAGGGCCTGAGCGACGAGCGCGCCGTGGCTGCGCTGTCGGCAGCGCTTGGCTCGCCCTTCGAGCCATCAGGCGCTGCCCATCTGCCCGCTGGTCTGGGGCGGCCGATTGCCCGCACGGTTCTGAGGCTGGAAGGCTTCAGCGCTTCGCTAGACTACCGCATCGGACAGCTGCGCAGCTTGCTGGCAGCCTTCGGCGAACTGATCGTGCTGGAGGGCGAGGATTCGACAGGCATGTGGCGCGGCATCCGCGATGCAGAGTTTCTGGCCACGCCGCATGATGCCGCCATCTGGCGCATCTCGACCGCGCCGACCCGCGCCCCTGCCATGGTCGCCACCATTGCCGCCTCCGTGCCAGATGCGCGCTGGTTCTATGACTGGGGCGGCGGCCTTGTCTGGCTCGCCGTGCCAGCTTCCGACAACGCCGCCTCCACCACAGTCCGCGCCGCCGTCGCCAGCTCTGGAGGCCACGCCACGCTGGTCCGAGCCCCACGGGAATTGCGCGCCAGCATCGAGGTGTTCCACCCGCTTGGGCCACTTGCCAGTGTCACAGGCGGCATCAAGACAAGTTTCGATCCGTCCGGCATTTTCGAGCCGGGCCGGATGTATGCGGGGATGTAGGGTGAGTTTATATCAAGAACGAGTTCTTAAAAAACTAGTATCAGGTGCATCTAAAGCACTCAATGAATATACAGGTTTTACCGGTGGAAGAGGTCTTGAAGGCTCAAAGTCAGAAACAGTAATCAGCTACCTTACAGCTTCAAATTTGCATGATGAAACTGCGGATTCTGTTGGAATAAGTTTCGAGATAGAAGCTCTTTTCGAGGATATTAAGAGCGGCATTGAATTTTGCAGGAAGTTAGAGAATAGCAATCCTAGCGACAAAAGAAGATTCGACATATGCGTATGGCGAGGCAATACCCCAATAGCAATAGTCGAAATGAAAAGGTTAAATAGCAAAAATTTGCTGATAGATAACGATATTCAGCGTATAATTTCGTTTATAAACCATTTTCCAAATTTCAAAAATCATCACATGCTAAGTGGATATCTTATATTATACAATATATACATTGGCATAGATGGCAACAAAAAGGAAAAAATTATAAATAAAACTACAAAAATTTATCATAAAATAAGAGATAACTATTCTACGAATAAATTATTGTTAAGCCATTACATAAGGTATGCTAAAATTAAAGGATTTAATGGGGAAAAAACAAACAAGCATTGGCCCCCGACTGCAATCTGCGTTCTAGGTCTTAGATTTGCTATGAAGGTATAACCACGCCATGCAAACCGACTTCACCCCCGCCCAGCTTGCTGCCGATCCACGCAATGCGTCGTCGGAGAAGATCCTGCGCACCTGCGTGCATTGCGGCTTCTGCACAGCCACCTGCCCCACCTATCTGCTGCTGGGTGACGAACTGGACTCACCCCGCGGGCGCATCTACCTGATCAAGGACATGCTGGAGAACGGCAAGCCGGCCACGACCGATGTGGTCAAGCATGTCGACCGCTGCCTGTCCTGCCTCGCCTGCATGACCACATGCCCCTCCGGCGTGAATTACATGCATCTGGTCGATCACGCCCGCGCGCACATCGAGGAAACCTACACAAGAAGCTGGCATGACCGGCTGATGCGCAAGGTTCTCAGCGCCATCCTACCTTATCCGAACCGCTTCCGGCTCGCCATCGTGGGTGCGATGATCGGCAAGCCTTTCAAGGGCTTGCTGGGCATGATTCCAGCTGTTGGTCCGCGCCTTGAATCGATGCTGGAACTGGCGCCATCACGCATTCCCTCGCCGTCCGCTGCCAGGCCCGGCACGAACCATCCCGCCGAAGGCGAGCGCAAGGCCCGCGTCGCCATGCTGACCGGCTGCGCCCAGCCGGTGCTCAACCCAATGATCAACGATGCCACGATCAGGCTTCTCAACCGCCACGGTGTCGAGGTCGTGCTGCCGAAGGGCGAAGGCTGCTGCGGCGCTCTGGTGCACCACATGGGCCAGGAAGATGCCGGCCATGACGCCGCGAAACGCAACATCGACGCCTGGACGGCCGAGATCGAGGGCGAGGGACTGGACGCCATCATCATCACCGCTTCGGGCTGCGGCACGACGATCAAGGATTACGGCTTCATGCTGCGCGATGATGCCGCCTATGCGACAAAGGCGGCGCGCATCTCCG
>JANMIB010000004.1:0-2998 GCA_031375605.1 Allobosea sp.
CCAGGCTGAGGTGGACCGGCTGGAGGCCTCGTATCAGGAGGTCCTGCAACTCCTCGCGAAGTACTGAGGCGAGGCGATGGCTTCATTGCTCACGCCGCAGGAACTCGCCGCCTACCACGCCGATGAAGTCCAGCGCGCCACAATCGGCGTCAAGCCTTCGGCAACAGGCAAGCCAAAGGCTTTGATCCTTGCCGGGCAACCGGGTTCCGGCAAGGGCACCCTGTCACGCAAGGCCATCGACAATGCCCGCAATACCGGCGGGGTCGTCGTTGTTGATCCAGACGAGTCCAGAGCCAACCATCCGCTCTATGAAGCGCTGGCCAGGCAGGATGACAAGACAGCCGCCGACAAGACACATGAAGATGCCAGCGAAGCTTCGCAAGCCGTGCGCAAGGCCGCCATGTCGAAGGGTCTTGACCTGCTCATCGACGGAACACTGAAATCCCCCGACAAGGCCGAACAACTTGTGAAAGATCTGGTGGCAGCAGGCTACGAGGTCGAGGTGGTGGCGCTGTGCGTGCCGCTGGAGACAAGCTGGGCCGGTGTCGAGGAGCGCTACGAGAAGCAAAGGCGCGCGAATGGCTATGGCCGCTCCGTGCCAAAGACCATCCACGATGCCGCAGCCAATGGCATGGTCACGTCGCTGGAAGCGCTGCGCAAGCAAGGCCTTGTCACCAGCATCCAGGTGGTCGACCGCCAGGGCAACATCCTGCAGGAATGCTCGCCAAAGGCCGAGGCTGCAAGTCCGCCGCCGCCGGACGGGCCGAAACCCCAGTCCATCACCTCGACCTTCGCGGAAAACCGCAAGGCCCCCCACAAGAAGCCGGTGGTTGCGACCAGTTCGCCGATCACGGCTGGAGGAGGTGGTGGCCCTCCTGCTGCCCGAACAGGCGACATGACCAGCCACGGCACGCCGCTTTCGCCCGGACCAGGCAGCCTCAACGTCATCATCGGCAGCAAGCCCGCCTGGCGCGCGCTGCCTGCCGCCGCGGGAGCGGCGCTCCAGTCGGCGCAGGCCGTGTCAGACACTGCGATCAAGTTGACGGAAGCGGCAACTGTGGCCGCTGCTGGCACGCCCGGTGCGCCTGCCGCCTATGCGGCAGAGCAGGCCGCCAAGACGGCAGCAGCTGCTGCCATGGCCTCGATGATGGCCGGCCTTGCCGCAGGGGCCGCGGCCGCCAGCGGCGGCATGGGCATGCCTGACATGCACATGTGCCCGGTTCCCACGCCCCTGCCCCCGCATGGGCCGGGTTACGTGATCGACGGTTCTAAAACGGTGCTGGTGAACGGGCTGCCTCTCTGCCGAATGGGCGACACGGTTATCGAGGCACTCGGTGGCCCGAACAAGATCGTCCAGGGCGAAATGCAGGTGCTGATCGGGGGGTAGCAGTGCCGCCGCGCGACCCTCATCCCACAGCATTGCCTTCCACCCTCACCCCTGCCGCACGCCTGTCTCCAGCGCGGGTGAGATCGCCCGTCACGGGCTTTCCGTATTCGGTGCCGACGACAGCGCCCTTTTTTGCGCCCGAGATCACGTTGTTGGCAATGACCACGTTGCGCTCCTGCGGCACAAGGCTGACACCGATGCCGACACCGCAATTCCTGATCATGTTGCCGGTGGCGAGCAGGTTGCGCATCCCCCATGACCAGCCCAGCGAGATGCCGACATCCGACGCATCCTCGATGACATTGCCAGTGACGGCGGCCTCTGCCTCGACATGGATGCCGGAGCCTCCGATCAGTTCCTTGCCCTTGGGTGCAAACCCCTTGTTGGCGCGGCGCACCAGATTGTTGGCGCAGACCGCGAGCCGCCCGCCATGGTCCAGATTGGTGATGTTGAAACCCTGCGCGCAGTCTTCGGCAATGTTGCTGGTCATCACCGCGCCCTCGAAGGCAAATTCCGAGTAATACGCCACCTCGCCGCAACGCTTGCCGTTGTTGCCGAGCATCTGGACCGACGCGCCGGAATTGTTGCGGATGAAGGTGAGCGCGCAATCACGAAAGGCATTGCTCTCGACGATGACGCCGCCAGCCTTGAACAGCACGATGCCGTTGCCGTTCGGGCCGTCACCACCCGCATCGCTGCGCACGCGCGAAATCCGGTTGCCGGAAATGCGCGAATTGTCGTCGCCCGGCACCGAACGCCAGAGCGCGATGGCATTGTTGCCGATGTCCTCGATCACGTTGCGCTCGATCATCAGCCCGCGGGAATCGAGACTGAACAGCCCGGTGTCGCGGCTCGCGATGATGCGCGAGGTGTCGATGCGGCCACCCGTGCGTGTCAGCGTCATCCCGTTCGCACCAGCATTGCTGAACAGACAATCCTCCACCAAAAGGTCCGCCACATCCTCTGCCGTCAGAAGGCCGGCGCGGTCAGCGGCGCGGATCGACAACCCGTCCAGCACAAGCCCGCTGAGGGCCGCGCGGCGGGTTTTTCGGGCCACCAGCATGGGACCAGCGCTCGCGGCAACGAGATGGGTTGCGCCTGGCACGCCCACCAGCCGCATGCCCTCCGGAATGATGACATTGCTGATGCGGTATCGGCCGGGCGGCAGCAAAAGCGGGGCATTGCGCCTCGCCGCCTCCACCAGCGCCTCCTGCAGCCGCCGTGACTGGTCGTCGGCTGAACCGGCACGCACGCCCAGCTGGCTCGCATCCAGCCCCATGCTGCCAAGCGGGCCTGGCAAAGGCGGGCGCGGCGCGCTTGTCGGCAGCTGGCCCTGTGCCTGGGCACGACTGGCTGCCACAGCTGTTCCAAACAGGGCCAATCCGAGAAATCCGCGGCGTGCGAGCATGGTTCTGCCTCCAGGTCTGCACACCGGGGCTCAAGTTTCATGCCAGCCCGCGCTGTGCCAATCTGGTACGCCGCGCCTGCAAGGCGAGCATGATCGCGATGCGGCTCAGGGCCTTCTCCAGCCTTGCATGGCTTGGTTGCCAGCCTTTGCTGCGGCCCATGGGCACAGTGCCAGGGTGGGCGACCCGTCCTTTTCGTGCATAT
>JANMIB010000009.1:0-9153 GCA_031375605.1 Allobosea sp.
GGCCCGTGTGAGCAGACGCTCGATGTCGGCCATCGGGTGCTTCGTCAGGTCTTTGGCAATCTAGGCAACCACCAGTTCCCTTGCAGCTTCGCACAACTGTTTTCTGAGCACGGCAAGTGCCCTTGGTGGCGCTACCAGCACAATTGCTTTGGCGTGGTGGTGCAGTGTGGTTTCTGTGAACTTTTGCACGGCTTCAGTCAGGAAAATGCGCTCTTCCTGGTCATGCAGATCCGTCATCTCGACTGCACTCCTGCGACCACTCATGGATTGAACCACGCGTCCGGGACGATCATCCCCATGTTCGTGGGATGCAGGATTGTCTGCTGCCCGCAGCGTCTCACTGACCTGGAAGTTAGGGTTCGCCGGCGTCCCGGTGTTATGGGCGATCATGGCTTTGCGACCATCGCAGATCATGATCCACGCATCGTGGGGAATACCTTGTTCTGCTGCTTGCTCAGTTGGCATGTTCAGCTCCGTCAAAAATGACCCGGAAGTTTATGACGGTTTTAGTCGCACGCACCGCCGAGGCGCTTCAATCGCTTGACGCTGTGAATGACGACATCACCATGGTGTCGTCCGATTTCGATCACGCCCTTGCGCTGCAGATCGGTCAAGGTACGGCAGACTGTCTCCAGCGACAGCCCAAGATAGTCGCCAATTTCACCGCGGGTCATCGGCAGCTGGATGTGCAGATCGAGACCATCAGATGCCCGCTCGAAACGCGACATCTGGCGCTGCCCGGCAAACTTCGACAGCAATGCGCAGACCCTCTCCTGTGCCGTCATCCGGCCCAGACCAAGCGCGTGTTCTTGCGCGGCGCAAAGTTGCCGCTCGACCTGATGTTCGACCTGCCAGCCCAGTTCGGCATGGCGTTCGAGTTCGCTCTTGCGGCATGCGCGCAACACCGATGCCTGCAACGTCTCGCACGTGGCTGAATAGACACGATGCTGGGCAAAGCCGCAGATGCCGCCAGGCAGCACGATCTCGACCAGCTGACGGCGACCATCCTCAAGATACTGCTGAACCATCACCGCGCCTTGCTCGACCCAGAACAAGTGCGTGGCCGGGTCGCCGTGATGGCACACGATCTGACGCTTGGCGAAGGTCAGACGGGCACCAAAGTTAGGTATTCCGAAGTTGTTGACGTGTGTCGCAGGCGGATCAGGCAGAAGTCTGCCGTTAATCATTTCGCGGATGGCGGATGCTGCCACATCGCTGGTCATCGGGTTCGTGTGCATCGGGGGAATGCGCCGATCTGATCAAAAACTGAAATGATCTGTTGTTATCACCCTCTTGCCAAAACGTGGCAGCATCGAGAGCTCGGTGTTCCAATCGACGACACGCGGCCAGCAACTCAAGCTGCCCTTGTCGGGCACGTCGACAGGCCCAACATCGTGTAGGCAGGACAGCTGCCAAACACAGCTGTCAGCATGGGCATAACGCCGACCCAACCGATCCAGTTCCATCCCGTTGCCGGAAAAATGTAGCCGAGCGCGAATGTGATCAGCGCAGCGCCCAGAACAACACGAAAAACGCGATCAATGGTTCCCACATTGAGTGTCATGACGCCTCTCCTTCTGTTTACCCAAGCAGCTTCTAAGGCAGATTTCGTGAGAAAACGCTGATCCACATCAAAGTGTCAAAGCGGCTATCTGCCATGACATTCATGCCAATCTCGGCTGCATGTTGCTCGTCAGGTGGCCAGGGGGAACAAGGATCATGCCAAACACCAGCCATCTCCAGAAGATCATCCTGCATCTTGCCCGGACAAAGAATTTTCCGGACGGTTCGATCCGCCATGGCTATGAGCTGGTCGCACCGCTGGATCTCAGTGGCCATGTCGATGCAAAGAGCTGGCAGGACAAGCGCAACGCTTGTGTCGTGCACCGCTTCTGGGGCAACGAACCGCGCATGCGCGGCATGCTGGTGCATCGGGCTGGCGGCGTCCATGGTGCGACATGGATGTTCGACTATGACCAGGCAAAAGACAACGATGACGAAGCTGGCTACCGCTTGGGCGATCACGTCTTTGCGCCGGGTGAATATGTTTCCATCCATGATGCCGAAGGCGAGATGCATACGTTCAAGGTTGCCTCCGTGGAGCCCGTCTGACACTTTTGGGTGACCAGAGCTGCCAAGCATGAAACCGAGGCTGGGCGCAGTGTTCAAACCATGCCAAAGGCTCGTGACGTCTTGCCCAAACCCATACCGCTCCTGACCAACGCCGAGATGGCCGCAGTCGATGCCGCTGCAGTTTCATCGGGGATCAGCATTGATCGACTGATGGCAGCAGCGGGGGCGGCCGTTGCGGATGCAACCCCGGTCGGCCATTCCATCGCTGTCTTGTGCGGCCCGGGCAACAATGGCGGTGATGGCTATGTCGCAGCCCGTCTGCTTCGGGAGCGCGGCCGGGATGTTTCGATCTTTGCCGACATCAGGCCCAAGGGTGATAGCTCAGCGGCCCGTGCCGCATCGCAATGGGATGGGCCGGTCGGTGCGCTGGCCGGTTTTCAACCATATGACGATCTGATCGTGATCGATGCCCTTTTCGGTGCGGGGCTTTCTCGTGCGATGGATGGTGCAGCGGCGGCGGCGGTCGCGCGGTTGAACGCCAGCGGTGCTGACGTTATCGCAGTCGATATGCCTTCGGGGCTTGATGGTGACAGCGGCCAGGCTCTTGGGCCCGTTGTGATGGCCAAGCGGACTGTCACCTTCTTTCGTGCCAGGCCGGGTCACGACCTATGGCCCGGACGCAGACTTTGCGGTGAGCTGATTGTGGCCGATATCGGTCTTGGGATGCAGCATCTGGCCAAGATCGGGACCCCTTCGATCTTTCGGAACCTGCCGGGATTGTGGGAGCATGTCGCGCCGCAGATCTCGGCCGATGCGCACAAGTACCAGCGCGGCCACTGCCTCGTGGTCAGCGGTTCGGAACTGCAAACAGGCGCGTCGCGGCTTTCGGCGCAGGCAGCACTCAATGCGGGGGCTGGCGCTGTCAGTCTTGCCGGTGACCGTGAGGCGCTGCTCATTCACGCAGGCCAGGTGACCGCAATCATGCTGAGGGAGGCGACGTCTGCTGCGGAACTTGGGCAGGTTCTGGCCTCGACCCGGTTTGCGTCTGCCATCATAGGCCCTGCTGCGGGTGTGTCGCATCGAACCCATGAAATGATCGACATGCTGTTGGCATCAGGCATGCCGCTGGTGCTTGACGCTGACGCGCTGACAGTTGTGGCCGGGTTTCTTGGAAAACTGGCGCAGCGGGCGGGCAGCGGGCCACTCGTCTTGACGCCTCATGCCGGTGAGTTCGAACGGCTGTTCGGTGATCAGCTCGCCACTGAGCCGAGATACGCAGCCTTGCGGCAATCCTTGAAGGCCTCGAAGGTCGAGATGGCCCGTGCTGCCGCACGATTGATCAAGGGTGTCGTTGTCTTCAAAGGCATCGACACAGTCATCGCGGATGCTGATGGCCGCGCTGCGATCAGCGACAATGGTGGCCCTGAGTTGGCCACGGCAGGTTCTGGTGATGTACTGGCAGGGTTGATTGGCGCGCACCTGGCGCAAGGCATGCCAGCCTTCGAAGCTGCGGCATCGGCGGTCTGGCTGCATGGTGAATGCGGCGCAGCCTTCGGCACCGGGCTCACAGCCGACAGGCTGGTCAACATCATCCGTCCGCTGGCTGCCTGGAGCGGTGCAGCGCAATAGCGCCGCGATCAAGCAACAGTTCCACCATCAGCGTGCTGTCACCCAGTTTGTCATGGGTGACCTCGAAACCGAGCCTGCGGCACATCGCCAACATCCGGTCATTGGCAGCAAGCACCTGACCCGTGATGGCGCCATATCCCTCAGCCTTGGCAAAGCTGATCAGGCGCGTCATCAAATCGTGGCCGATGCCCCTGCCCTGCTGATCGGAGCGGATGATGATGGCATATTCGGCCTTGTCGTTGTTTGCGTCACCATGCAGTCGGGCAACGCCAAGAATATCGTTTGATGCCGGATCGATGGCAACGAAGGCCATTTCTCGCGCGTAGTCGAGCTGCGTCAGGCGGGCGATCAGTACCATGTCGACGGCAGGCATGGCAGCGAAGAAGCGCATCTGCAGATCATCCGCCGAGCAGCGTTTGAGCATCCCTGCAACATCATCAGCATCAGTTGGCCTGAGTGGCCGGATGGAGAGTCGCGAGCCATCCGGCAACTTTGTCACAGCCTCAAGCTCGCGCGGATACGGCCTGATGGCAAAGTCCTGCCGGACCGAGAGCGCACTGCCCTTTTGGGCAATCTGCACCCGTGCATCCAGCGCCACAGCACCATTTTCGTCACACAGAACTGGATTGAGGTCGATGCCGATGATCTCCGTGTGGTCCTCGATCAGACGTGACACGCGCACCAGAATGTCCGCGACGATCTCGGCATCGGCAGCTGCGACATTGCGATAGCCGCGCAGCAAGCGTGAAACGCGCGTGCCGGCAATCAACGCCCGTGCCTGCGCCAGATCGAGAGGCAGCAAGGCCATGGCCTTGTCGTTGATCACCTCGACGGCCGTGCCGCCATGGCCGAACAGGACGACCGGCCCGAATGTCGGATCAACGGCAACACCGACAATCAACTCGCGCGCATTCGGCCTCATGATCATTGGCTGGATGGTCACACCATCGATGTGCGCGTCCGGCTTCAGCGCGCGGGCCCTGGCGAGAATGTCGTCAGCCGCATGCTGCACCGCCTCTGCCGAAGCCAGGCCAAGACGCACCCCATCGACATCAGATTTGTGGACGATGTCACGTGACTGGATCTTGACCACGCAGGTTGCGCCCATGGCCAGGAATTCGCTCGCGACACTGGCAGCGTGCTGGCCATCGACGGCAAGCCTGACCGGAGTGGCGCTGATGCCGTAGGCGGCAAACAGATCACTGATCTCCAACGGGTTCAGCCATGCGCGCGCCTCGGCTTCTGCACTCCAGATTGCGCTTCTGGCCTTCGCACGTTCCGGCGATATGCTTTCGGCGAGCGATGACGGAATCTCTAGAAGTGCCGCTCTGTTCTGATGCAGCGTCATGAGCTGGGCAATGCCTAAGATGGCCGCAGCTTCGGTGTCGTAGCTTGCGATGCCTGCGTCCTCGAACACCTTTTTCTGATCCGGCGCAGAGCCAAGCCAGACGCTGAAGACAGGCTTGTTCGCAACTCCCGATGCCTTCGCTGCCGCGATCACCGCGCTGGCCGCGTCTGGTGCGGAGGTCAGCGCGGTTGGGCAATTCATCACCAGAATGGCATCATTGCTGCCATCCGCCAGAAGGGCATTCATGGCCTTTGCGTAGCGCTCGGCTGGTGCATCACCGATGATGTCTACCGGATTGGCGTGCGACCATGTTGCCGGCAAGCCTGCATCAAGCTGAGCCAGCGTACTTTCGGAGATTGCGGCTAGCTTGCCGCCGACATCCTCCAGCCGGTCGACAGCCAAGACGCCAAGCCCGCCGCCATTGGTCAGGATCGCCAGCCGGTCACCGGCAAAAGGCTTCTGCACCGCGAGTGTCGTGATGGCCGTGAAGAGATCATCAAGATCGAACACCCGCAGGCACCCTGCCCGCTTGAACGCGGCGTCATAGACCAGATCCGACCCGGCCAGAGCGCCAGTATGTGTGGCGGCGGCTCTGGCCCCCTGCTCGTGTCGTCCGGCCTTGATCACGATCACATGCTTGATGCGGGCGGCCTTGCGTGCAGCCGACAGGAACTTGCGTGCATTGGTGATGGCTTCGACATACAGGACAATCAGCTTGGTCGAAGTGTCCTCCGTGAAGTAGTCCAGACAGTCGCCAAAATCGATATCGATGGCATCGCCGAGTGATATGACACCCGAAAATCCGATCTGGCGCTGGATGGCCCACTCTACCACGCCCGCTGCAACGGCTCCTGACTGGGACACAAGCGCGACATGCCCTATTGGTGGCAACTGCCTGGCGAAGCTGGCGTTGAGGCTGGCGCGCGGGGCCAGCACTCCGAGGCAATTCGGGCCGACAAGCCTCAACCCAGCCGTGCACGCGCGAAGCCTGATGGTTTCGGCAATCGAGTCTGGGCCGTGTCCGAGACCAGCCGTCAGCACAATCGCCGTCTGCGCACGGTTCTTGATGGCATCGTCGATCACACCCGCCACAGCATGTGCAGGCGTGGTGACGATGATCAGATCCGGTGCGGTCGGCAGCTTGCCAAGCGAAGCAAGACAAGGGATGCCAGAGACAACATCATGCTTCGGGTTGATGGCATGAAGCCCACCCTTGTAGCCGCCTTGCTGCAGGCCGCGCAGCACGATGCCCCCCAATGAGCCAGCACGCAGGCTTGCGCCCACGACAGCAACACTTGCAGGATCAAAGATCTTGTCCAGCCGATAGGTGCTCATGCACGATGTACCTATGAACCGGACATGACCTCAGTGCGACATCAGGAGCGGAATATCGGTTGCGCTGAGGATGTCACGGGTCACACCGCCAAACAGCCATTCGCCAGTGCGGCTATGGCCATAGCCACCCATCACGAGAAGATCAGCGCCGAGATAGCGCGCCTCGTTGAGCAGCACTGTGTGAACCGGCTCGCCATTGCTTGGGACATGTTTCACGTCGACCTTGACATCATGACGGGCCAGATGGCGCGCCATATCGTCACCGGGGCTTTTCTCCGCCATCGACGAACCGTTGTTGATGACGACGATCCGCACTTGTTCGGCAGATTTGAGAGCCGATATTGCATCATTGACAGCCCGGACAGCCTCCCGCTCAGGTCTCCAGGCGATCAGCACCCGCTTTGGTGTGCCCATCCGCGTGAATTGTTCCGGCACAAGCAGCACCGGTCGGCCGGAGTTGAACAAAGCGGCCTCGAACAGTGTTTTTTGAAGGTCTGTTCTGTTGCGGTCCTCATCTGTTTTCGCCGACCAGCCGATCACTGTCACGTCGGCATATCGGCCCTGTGTGGCGATCGTGTTGCCCTCCTCGCCGGACATGATGTTTGAGCGTCGCAAGTCAGCGTGCGAACCCATCTTCGCAAGTTGAGCCTTCAGATGATCTTCCATCGTTGCCGCCGCGTGCTCTGCACGTTCGTGGAGAGCCAGCCACAGATCAACCGGTGCTTCCGCATAGTAGGAGGCCGGGTAGTTGGCCATGAACCCGAACATCAAGGCGCTGGTGTTGCCCTCCGGGTTCAGGGCCTCCGCATAAGCAAGGGCATTGCGGGCAGCAGCACTGTCATCGAGATAGACCAGAAGGTCCTCGAAGGCTGCGGACGTCGCCGGGTGATATGGCTGTGAGCAGTTTGTTGTTGATGATGAATGCAACATGCTGGTTCTCCTGGAAAGGGATGACTGCTGACAGTCTTGCTCAGGATGTCCGGGCCGCAAGGAAGCCGGGCAGCGGCGCGCTTGCTGCAGCATCGGAGACGGATGCCATGTTCTTGCGTGCCATATCCGTCAGTTGGGTCATCTCGTCGGTGTAGTCTTTCGTGACAGTTTCGAGGAAAATACGCTGCGCCTCAGCCGCACCCCTGGTGTCGCTGAACTGCCCGATATTGGTCCACAAGGCTGCCTGCGCCTTCATCCGGCGATTCATGAAATTGAAGGTATGGTTGGCGGCTTCAAGGTTGATTTGCATCAGTTTTTGCGGAACCGCGAGGAAGCTCGCGAGAGTTTGCTGGATCGTATCGTCCGTGGACTTGCCACTTGTGGCGTTGCCCCGCATTGCCCCGGATGACTGGCTGGATGTGGTCGACATGGATTGCCTCCTGCATATGATGACTGGTGTTGGACTTCAGATCATTTCCGCATCAGTCTGGCATCATCGCCGAGCAAAAGTATGAGCCAGGTCAAAGATCGCGGTATTTCGTCCAGCTAGTCTCACGTCATGGGACAACGGTCATACACATTCGTCATGTGCACAGCAGGGCTGACGGCAATGGCTCTTGCGGGCAGTGTTGCGCTGGCCGTCGCCATGCCTGCCGACGCGCAACGCCCTGAGAACACTCAGAGCGCTGGTGTGGGACGGATGGTGGCCAAGGAACATTGCGCGCGTTGCCACGCCATCGGCCGCCGTGGCCAGAGCCCCAACACGAAAGCACCGCGCTTTCCGCTGATTGCCGAGCGCTACCCCAACAACAATCCAGCACCTGTGCTGATTGACGGCACAGTCGTGCGCCATCCGGGCATGCCGGAGTTCAGGTTGCTGGAGAATGAGACTGATGGGCTCGTCGCTTATATCCGCAGGACATCACGCACATGGCGACCATGACTGCTCCGGTTCGCACAATGGTTGTCGCAGCCTGCATAGCTGCAATCAGCTCCGCTTCGGCTCCGGCGCAAAGCTTCGGAGACCCCGCGGCGGGACGCATCATCGCGACAACGATATGCGTGCAATGTCACCGTATCTCGGGACTGGACAACGATCCCAACCGCACACCGCCAGACTTTGGCGCGGTCGCCAACATGCCGTCCTTCACCGAATTGGCGATGCGGGTTTTCCTGCAGACACCACATGGGCAAATGCCGCGCTATCAGTTCAGCCAGAGCGAACTTGATGACATCATCGCCTATCTGGTCAGCCTGAAACGACGCTGAGATCAGAGGACTGGCGTTGTCATGAGCAGCACGACTGACCAAACTGCCCTTGGGCCTGTGCCACCGCTGGCTGAACAGGAGCCATTGGCCCAGGACACAGGCGAAAAGCGCCCTTTCGAGACGCTGGCCATCATCCGCATAGGTGTCGCCATCCTCGCGGCGGCAGCGGTCTGGTTCCGGCTTTATGAACCCATGCCATCGATCAGCGTCATCGGGGTCACGGCCCTTATTTTTGTTGCATGGCCGATTTTCCGCGAGGCTGCAGAGAACTTGCTGGCGCGCCGCATGACGATGGAACTTTCGATGACCATCGCCATCGTGGCAGCCGCTGCCATCGCGGAGATTTTCACAGCGCTGGTGGTGACACTGTTCGTGCTCATCGCAGAAGAGCTTGAACACATGACGGTGGCTCGCGGCAGGCTGGCCATCCGCCAACTGGTGGACTTCATCCCCAAGGAGGCACGGGTACGGCGCAATGGGGGGATCGCGACAATCGCACTGGCAGATGTCGTGCGCGGGGATGTGGCCGTTGTCAGTCCGGGCGAGAAAGTGCCCGTCGATGGTGTGGT
>JANMIB010000016.1:0-3415 GCA_031375605.1 Allobosea sp.
GTGGCCGGTGCGTGCGGCATCGCCGCGGGCACACCGCTTGCCATCCTTGGCGGCATCGGCCGTGCGGCAAAGCTCGGCTCGATCATCAAGGGCGGCATCCACCTCGAAACGCTGGGCCGGGTCGACACCATTGTTCTGGACAAGACGGGCACCCTCACCATGGGCGAGCCAGTGGTGACCATCACCCGACCTGCAGATGGGGTCACGGCTATTGAACTTCTTCGGCTCGCAGCTTCGGCGGAGCTGCATTCCGAACATCCGCTTGCCCGCGCCGTCGTCGCGGAAGCCATAGCCCTGGGTCAGGTGATTCCGGAACCGACCACCTTCACCTACACCGTCGCACGCGGAATTACCGCCGAGGTCGAAGGCCGCACGATCCTTGTCGGCAATCGCAGGCTCCTGGCCGATGCCGGGATCGCGGCACCGCCAAGAAACGAGAATCATGTGGGTTCGGATATCGTCATTGCTGCTGATGGACGCTTTCTCGGCGAAATCATTGTCGCCGACCCCCTGCGCACTGAAGCAAAAGCTGCCATCTCCGCCATGCACAAGATGGGCGTTCGCACGCTACTCCTGACCGGCGATACCAGGGCCGTGGCAGACCACGTCGCGCGTGAACTTGGCATCAACGAAGTGATCGCCGACATGCTTCCACAGGACAAGTTGACCCGTGTGGAGAAGCTGATCGGCGACCGCCGGGTCGTTGCCATGGTGGGTGATGGCGTCAATGACGCGCCCGCGTTGATGGCAGCTAATCTTGGCATCGCGATGGGGTCTGGGACTGATATCGCGCAAGACACCGCCGACATCGTCCTCATCGGCAATGACCTGTTCAAGCTGGTTGAAACATTGCGCATTGCTCGCCGGACGCGCACCATCATCTGGCAAAACTTCGCCGGGACTATTGTCATCGATGCCATTGGGATAGGGCTTGCCGCGTTCGGCTACCTGAACCCCTTGGTGGCAGCCTTCATCCATGTCGGCTCCGAAATCGGCTTTATCCTGAATGCAGCACGGCTTCTCGCACTTGATGGTTCGAAGTCCTTCAGACAGCCGGATCAATCTGGCACTTTACGCTCAAAAGACGTCTGATCATGCATCCTCTTCATCGCGAACGCCATCTCATCGAAAGCATCGGCTGGCTCAGCACAACTGCTTGTAAACATTAAAATATGTATGAGATTTTTCGCTTAGAAGCAGAAATGGCGCGCCCACGGGGAATCGAACCCCGGTCTCATCCGTGAAAGGGACGTGTCCTAACCGCTAGACGATGGGCGCGGGCTTGTTGCGGGGGTGCAGCACCCATGCGAAGCAGCGTCGGTATAGTTGCGGCTCATCAATCGGGCAAGAGCCAAATCCACCGACACCTGCGGTTTTTTGATGCGCGGCCGCAATTCGCTCAGGACCGGGTCGATAATCCAGCTTTCGCCACGTCCTGCAGGCGCAATTCGGCGCGTTCACCGCCGCCCCAGCGATCCACCGACAATGTCGCTGCCACATGCGCAGGCTCGCCGCGCAGGGCCATCAACGCCTGCCCGAGCGGCTGGTCTGCCGCGCGGAAGGCCACACCACTGGCGACAGTGCCATCACCGGCCTTGATCTTGACCCTGACATGGCCCCCGCTGCCGACGACCTGGACATCCATGATCCGGTGCTGTCCGAAGACGAACGTCGGCTCCGGTGAGCCTGAACCGAACGGCCCTGCTGCCGCCAGTTCCTCCACCAGCCGGGGCGTGACGCTGGCCGCCGTGAGGCTCGCGTCGACCAACAGGCCATCACTGGCGCTGGCATCATCCACAGCTTCTCTCAGGACATTGGTGATGAAAACACGGAAGGCTTCGAGCCCGCCTTTGTGCAGTGTTGCTCCCGCTGCCATGGCGTGCCCCCCGCCCTTGGCGATGATGCCGGCCTCTGCCGCCGCACGCACCGCCCGGCCCAGATCAACGCCGATGACCGAGCGGCCTGACCCTGTTCCCGCACCGCCCTCATCCAGCGCGAAGGCAAAGGCAGAGCGGCGGAAGCGCTCCTTCAGGCGCGAGGCCACCAGGCCGACAATACCGGGATGCCAGCCGGGCGCAGCCGCCACAATGACGGGCTGCTCAGGGTTGCGCTGCAGCGAGGCATCGACTTCAGCCACGGCTTCCTCGACCGCAGCGCGCTCGATTTCCTGCCGGTCGCGGTTGAGATCGTTGAGCTGGACCGCGATGTCGCGCGCGCTGATCTCGTCATCCAGCATCAGCAGCCTTGCGCCGAGAGAGGCATCGCCGATGCGCCCGCCGGCATTGATGCGCGGGCCGATGAGAAAGCCGAAATGCCAGGCCTCCAGCGGCCCATTCAGGCCGGACACGTCCATAAGCGCGGCAAGGCCGGGCCGGGCACGCTGCCGGGCGATGGCCAGGCCCTGACGCACGAAAGCACGGTTGAGACCGATGAGAGGCGCGACATCAGCCACGGTCGCGAGGGCAACCAGATCAAGCTCGCCCAGCAGATCGGGCGCGGCGTGCTTGCCCCAGTGGCCAGAGGCGCGAAGCTCGCGGGACAGCCCGGCCAACGCCATGAACACGACACCGGCAGCGCACAGATGCCCGAGGCCCGACAGATCATCCTGCCGGTTCGGATTGACCAACGCTGTGACGTCTGGGAGAGCGACCGGGGCTTGGTGATGGTCCAACACCAGCACATCCATGCCGATGCGCATGGCCTCAGCCAGCACCTCATGGCTGGTCGTGCCACAATCCACTGTCACAAGCAGCGTGGCACCCTCGCCTGCCAGCATGCGGATGGCCTCGCTGTTGGGGCCATAGCCTTCGATCAGGCGATCTGGAATGTGCACGCTCGGCCTTGCGCCCGCGGCCTGGAGAAAACGAGCGAGCAGGGCAGCCGAGCAGGCACCGTCCACATCGTAGTCACCGAAGATGGCAACGCTTTCGCCGCCCTTCACGGCATGGGCCAGGCGGGCCACGCAAGGGGCCATGTCCACCAGCACGGACGGATCAGGCATCAGATCACGAAGGCGGGGTTCCAGAAAGGCCTTGAGATCCGGCCCCGTGACGCCGCGCGCGGCGAGCACACGCGCCAGCGTGTCCGGCAGGCCCTCGACCTGAACAAGGCTTTCCGCCAGCGCAAGGCCCGGCCCCGAGAGGCGCTGACGCCAGGGCCGCCCGAGTTCGGAACGCGCCACGCCGAGAAAAAGAGGGTTCATCGCTGCCAGTTCATCTTTGTCGCAGGTTGGCCGTGAGTTTGCCGTGCCGGAATTGTCATGTGCGTTTCTTGTCATATGCGATTCTCGGGCGTAAGGGTCGCGCCACCATGCCTGATCCGTCTTCGCCTTTGCCAGCGCTCTGGACTCCGCCGCTGGCAGCGCCCGAGCCTCGCGCCCTGTGCACCGATTGCGGCGTTTCGCGCATGAGCGATC
>JANMIB010000093.1:0-4085 GCA_031375605.1 Allobosea sp.
GTTTCTTCGGTTTTTTTACCGCGCATATGGTTTTGGGTCCCTTCTTGTCGTGTCGTTGTCAGCGACTCCATGATATCCAGGCTTGGGCTACTTATGTGTGTTTTTTTTCGAACGGCTCCCAAGGACGTATGACACATACAAATTTTTACATATCAACAAATTGACAAAAGTAAAACACACTCACACGGACCTTTGGGCAAAAAAGTCTGGCTTGTCCAGATTATTGCAACGCAGCATACAGACACCATGGCAACCGCGAGGACATGCAGCCCTTTTGGCGACATGCGCCACCACGTTGTAAATATCTGTATTGAACTTCACGGAGATTTCCCATGAGCAAGCTGACATTCAAGGATCTTGTGCCCAACGCGCCGGAAGGCCGCTATGCAGGCATCAAGCGCCCTTACTACCCCGAAGATGCGCTGAAGCTGCGGGGCTCTTTCCCCATCCAGCACACGCTGGCCGAGCGCGGTGCCAACAAGCTGTGGGATCTGCTCCACACCGAGCCTTTCATCAACTCGCTGGGTGCGATGACCGGCAACCAGGCCATGCAGCAGGTGCGCGCTGGCCTGAAAGCCATTTATCTGTCGGGCTGGCAGGTTGCGGCTGATTCCAACACCGCCTCCGCGATGTATCCCGACCAGTCGCTTTATCCCGCCAATGCCGCGCCAGAGCTTTGCCGCCGCATCAACCGCACCTTGAAGCGCGCCGACGAGATCGAGCATGCCGAGGGCGGGGCCAAGCGCGACTGGTTTGCGCCCATCGTGGCAGATGCCGAGGCAGGCTTCGGTGGCCCGCTCAACGCCTTCGAGATCATGAAGGCCTTCATCGAGGCTGGTGCGGCAGGCGTGCACTTCGAGGATCAGCTCGCGTCGGAAAAGAAGTGCGGCCATCTTGGCGGCAAGGTTTTGATCCCCACTGCCGCCCATGAGCGCAACCTGACAGCAGCGCGCCTCGCCGCCGACGTGATGGGCGTGCCGACGCTGGTGATTGCCCGCACCGATGCGGAAAGCGCCAAGCTCATCACGTCTAATGTGGATGAGCGCGACCGGCCGTTCATCGAACCGGACAGCCGCACGCCTGAGGGGTTCTATCGTCTCAAGGAGGGCACCGGCCTTGAGCATTGCATCGCACGCGGCATGGCCTTTGCCGAGGTCGCGGACTTGCTCTGGTGGGAAACCTCGAACCCTGATCTGGCGGATGCCCGCAAGTTCGCCGAGGCGATCCACAAGAAGCATCCCGGCAAGCTGCTCGCCTACAATTGTTCGCCGTCATTCAACTGGCGCAAGAAGCTCGATCCGGCCACGATCGAGACCTTCCAGCGCGAACTGGGGGCCATGGGCTACAAGTTCCAGTTCGTGACGCTGGCGGGCTTCCACTCGCTCAATCACGCGATGTTCGAGCTGGCGAGCGGCTACCGCGACCGCGGCATGGGTGCCTATTCGGAGTTGCAGCAGCGCGAGTTCGCGTCCGAGGAGCATGGCTTCACCGCCACGCGCCACCAGCGCGAAGTGGGCACCGGCTATTTCGACCAGGTCGCCGTGACGATCTCGGCTGGCAAATCCTCGACCACAGCCATGAAGGAATCGACCGAGACCGACCAGTTCAACGCCGGCAAGCCAAAGCTGCAGGCGGCCGAGTGAGGGCGAGAGGGACAGTGTCATCACCGGGCTTGTCCCGGTGATCTCTACCACTCGTTGCGACGCACACTTCCGACCGAGATGACCGGCACAAGGCCGGCCATGACACTTGATGAGCGTATCTCCACCTCCCCGTACCGCCGCCCCCATACCGGCGCTGAAGGAAAAAACAATGAAAGCCAATGTCAAAGAGCGGGCCGAGAGCTTCGCGTCCAGCATGAACGAAGAACAGAAGATGGCGATCCGCATGCTTGCCAACGACCTGCACAGGCTCAATGCCTCCGTGGTCAAGGCTGTCGATGCAGGCCTTTCCGTGGAATTGCAGCGCTCCGCCCGCCACCACCATGAGGGCGGCTTCTGGGGCGACCTGCTGACACCGATTGTCGTGAAGCAAAAATAACAACAGCTCACGATTGCGTTCGAGGAAACGCAGCGAGGCAAGCCCGCCATGTGAGAGCATGGCGGGCTTTGTCATGGGAAGTTAGATGGCGACATACCCCGTCGCGTTTCCGGGGCCGAGAAGCGCCAGCGGATCGGAACCCGGAACCCAGACATTGTGCTGTGAGCGCAGCGAACGTATCAGGCGCGCTTCGCGCAACACATTGTCTGGATTCCGGATTCTATTCCCCCTTTGGTCAAGCCAAAGGGTCCATGGCTCCGGAAACGCGCGGCGGGATGCCCCGGCTCAAGGCTGGGATGACCGCACGGCTTTACACAAAACGTCTTTGTCATTGATCCGTCCCCGCAAACGCGGCAAAGGCTGTTGATGCTCGCTTCATCACGCCCCACCATCGTTTTCGACCTCGACGGCACGCTGGCCGAAACCGCACCCGACATCATCGGCACATTGAACGTGGTGCTGGACCGTGAAGGGCTGGCCCCTCTGCCCGTCTCAAAGGCGCGGGATCTGGTCGGGGCTGGCGCAAAGGCGTTGATCGAGCGCGGTTTTAGCCTGTATGGCAAGCCGCTGTCGCCCGCCCGGCTTGACGAACTGTTCGAGGTGTTTCTCGATGTCTATGCCGGACGTGTGGCGGACGAATCGCACCTGTATGACGGTGTTCTGGCCGCATTGGACACACTTTCTGCCAACGGGCACATCCTTGCTGTCTGCACGAACAAGCCTGAACGGCACTCTCTGCTTCTGCTGGACGCGCTCGGGGTCACGGCGCGTTTTGCTGCCATTGCCGGGCGTGACAGCTATCCGTTCTTCAAGCCGGATGCGCGCCACCTGACCATGACCATCGAGGCTGCGGGGGGAGATGTGCACCGCGCCATCATGATCGGGGATTCGCGGACCGACATCGCCACGGCGCGCAATGCCGGCTTGCCTGTGATCTGTGTGCCGTTCGGATATACCGATGTGCCCATCGAAACGCTTGAACCTGATCTTGTGATCCAGCACTTTGATGAATTGGCCGCAGCGGTTGGCAAGGTGTCGCTCGTCTTTGCCTGAGCGTTCAACAGATCAAAGGACAGCGCCATGAAACTTCATGATGTCACCCGCGCGCCAAACCCGCGCCGTGCCCGCATCTTCATTGCGGAAAAGGGCATCGCGATGCCTGAACTGGTGCAAGTTGATCTTGCGGCACTCGAACACCAACAGCCAGCCTATGCGCGCCTGAACCCATGGATGGGCACACCCGCACTCGAACTGGATGACGGCACGGTGATTTCGGAATCCGTTGCCATCTGCCGCTACTTTGAAGAGACGAACCCTGAGCCTGCCCTGTTCGGCACGGGAGCAAAGCAGCGTGCCGAGGTCGAGATGTGGAACAGGCGACTGGAACTGGGGCTCTACACCCATGTTGCCCAGACCTTCCGCCACACAAACCCGCACATGGCCCACCGCGAACTGCCGCAGGTTGCGGCATGGGGCGAAGCGAACCGGCCCCGCGCGCTGGCCCAAATGCAGATGCTCGACGCGCATCTGTCAGATGGACGCGCCTTCATCTGCGGCGATGTGTTCACCATTGCCGACATCACGGGCGGCGTGGCGATGGATTTTGCCCGCGTGCCGAAGCTGGCGGCCCCACCTGATCTGGTGCATCTGGCCCGCTGGCATGAGCGGCTGATGGCCCGCCCCGCCTGGAGCGCCTGAGCCGATGCCCCGCAAGATCCGAGCTGACGAGACACTCACCGGCACCCTCGACGAGTTGCTGGCAGAGTTGCGCGCCTGCCGCATCTGCAAGGACACGCCCAAGCGCGGCAAGCCGCTGGCGCATGAACCTCGGCCCATCATCCAGGCTGCGGCCACGGCGAGCATCTGCATTGCAAGCCAGGCTCCGGGCACACTGGCCCACGCATCCGGCAAGCCGTTCATGGACCCTTCGGGCGTCAGGCTGCGCGAATGGCTCGGCCTCAGCGAAGCGCAGTTCTATGATGTGTCGCGCATTGCCATCGTGCCCATGGGCCATTGCTTTCCGGGGCAGGATGCCAAGGGCGGTG